>CANPXX010000006.1 GCA_947587085.1 uncultured Clostridia bacterium
TATCCGCCTCGCAACAGGTCATGACGTGCCGCCCCACAAAGACGGCGCCCGCGCCCAAGCGGGGATCGACCGCCACGAGTCCCTTGAAGCGGACCGCCTTCCCCGCGTACTTTTCCATATCCTCCATGAGATCGCGGTAGAAAAACGCGTAGTCCTTGTCCTCGATTTCGATGACCTTCGCGTTGACGTCGAAGGGAAGCGGGTCCACGATCTCGTCGTATTCCGCCTTCCCGCCGAGATATTCGTACACGATGCCGGGGCGGCGCGACATGGCGCGCACCGCCTTGTGGAATTCCTCCTTGGAATGCTCGCCGCGGAACCGATTGAACACCACCATATCGGCGTATTGCACCTTGTCGTACACGAGCTGGCGCATGTTGCGGTTATAGGCGAGGAAAGTATCCGCCTCGAAGAAGGTCATCACCTGCGCGATCAGCCAGCCGTCGGGCATGGCTTCGAACAGGCGGTCGAGCGTGAGCATCCCGTTGTATTCCACCACCACCCGATCGGGGCGGTGCTTCTTCATGAGCGCCGTGAGCGCGGGGAGAGAGATCTCCTCTTGGGTGAGGTGCTCGACCGCGAACCGCCGCACGACGAAACGGGAAGAGTCGTATTCCTCTTCCCCTTCCTCGCAGACCAAAAGGAGGGTGCGCTCGTGCTGTTCGTCGAACCGCTCGTCCTCGAAGGTCTCCTGTATGAATTTCGTCTTGCCCGAATCCAAAAATCCGAGAAAGAGATAGACGGGTATTTCCTTCATCGTTTACCCCAAAAACAGCGCTTTGAGCTTCTCCTCGTCAAGGTCGCAACCGATCACGCACAGACGCCCCGTCACGATGGGAGCCCCCGTGCGGACATCGCACTCCTCGGGCACATAGTCGAAATGGAGCCAGCTCTCGCCGCCGTCCACGATGCCCTTTGCGCGGAGCACCTGCCCGTACTCCCCCGAATCGAGCGCTTTGAGCGCCGCTTCGAGCGCCGCGCGGTCGAACCGCTTCGCCGTCTCCACGCCCCAGCTCGTGAATACCTCGTCGGCGTGGTGGTCGTGTTCCCCGTGGTGATGATGGCAGGAGCAGTCGGGATCGTCGCACTCCCCGTCGCCGTGATGATGGTGATGATGTTCGTGCTCCTCGTCCTCGTCCTCGTCCTCGTCGTCGTGGTGATGATGGCAGGAGCAGTCGGGGTCGTCGCACTCCTCATCGTCATGATGATGGTGATGATGCTCGTGTTCGTGCTCGTGCTCCTCTGCGGCGAGCCGCTCGAGCTCCGCCGAAAGGCTGTCCGTGTTCTGCATGGCGGCGAGGATGTCTTTGCCGTCGAGGCTGTCCCAATCGGTGGTGACGATGGTCGCCGCGGTATGTTCGCGGAGAAGTTCGACCGCCTCTTCCGCCTTCTTGCCCGCTCCCGCGACGTGCGACAGCACCACACAGCTCGCGTTCTCCACCTGATCGAGGAAGAATTCGCCGAAGTTTTTGAGATACAGCTTGCATTTCTTGGCGTCCACCACCGTGCAGAAGGTGTCGAGACGGCTGTTCGGCACCTCGGCACGGCGCACCGCCTTGATGACGTCGGAGAGCTTCCCCACGCCCGAAGGCTCGATGAGGATGCGCTCGGGGGAGAACTTCTGCGCCACTTCGCGGAGCGCTTTGGAGAAGTCCCCCACGAGCGAACAGCAGATGCAGCCCGAGTTCATCTCGGTGATCTGGATGCCCGCCTCCTGCAAGAATCCGCCGTCTACGCCGATCTCGCCGAACTCATTCTCGATGAGAACGATCTTCTCGCCCGCAAACGCCTCTTTGATGAGCTTCTTGATGAGCGTCGTCTTGCCCGCGCCCAAAAATCCCGAAAAGATATCGATTTGAATCATATCGCCGCTCCGATTTGTGTTTTCTCTTTATATACCCCGTCCGACGGCGATCAAAACGTCCAATTCCCGTTTTTGAAAATTTGCACGCGCGCGCCGTTCTTCGTGACGCCCACCACTTCGAGGTCGGGGCTCCCGATCATGAAATCCACATGGATGATACTGTCGTTGATGCCCTTTGCGCGGATCTCCTCGTTCGACATCTGCTCGAAGCCCTTCACGCATTCGTTGAAGCCGCGCCCGAGCGCCAAGTGACAGCTCGCGTTCTCGTCGAACAACGTATTATAGAAGAGGATATTCGAATTGTTGATGGGAGAATCATAGGCGATGAGCGCGCATTCGCCCAACATCTTCGCCCCCTCGTCCATGGAGATCATCTTTTCGAGAAGCGCGCCGTTCTTCTCCGCCTGCACCGCGACGACCTTTCCGCCCTCAAAGCGGACCGAGAAATTCTCGATGAGCTCGCCCTGATAGGACAGCGGCTTGGTCGAATAGACGATCCCCTCCGCCTCGCCCGCCTTGGGCGAAATGAAGATCTCCTCGGTCGGGATATTGGGATTGAAGAGCACGCCCCCGATCGTCTCCTCGCCGCCCCCCTTGAAACAGCTATCGGGAATGAGCCCGACTTTCAGGTCGGTGCCGTTGGAGGAGCGGTATTCGAGCGAAACGAGCTTCAAGCGGTTGAGATAGTCGCACCGCGCCGCAAGCGCGTCGTTATGGCGCGCCCATTCGCGCACGGGATCAGGACCGTCGGCGCGGGAAGCGGAGAGGATGGCGTCCCAAAGCCGCTCCACCGCCGTGCTCGCCACGAGCCCGGGGAACACCTTCTTCGCCCACGCCTTCCCGGGGACCGCCGCGATGCACCACTGGTACTTGTTCTCCATCGCGTCGCGGTAGGGTTTTGCGATACGCGAGCGCGCCGCCCGCACGGCGGTGAACTTCTCTTGGTCCACCCCTTTGAGCCCGTCCGGGTCGGTGGATTCGAGGTAGAGCATGGCGGGAAGCTGTTCCTTCCGAAGCTCCAACTTTTCGATCTCCCACTTCTCGAACGCGGAGAGCTTATCCTGCGACTGATACTTATAGTGGGTGTGCACGAGCGGCTGATGCGACCATTCGACGCTCACCTTGCCCGCACCCGCGCGGTACAGCTCCTCTACGACCATCTCCACGAATTCGGGCTGGTCGAGCTCCGCCTGCACGATGACCCACTGTCCCTTCTTCACGCCCACGCCCGTTCTGGCGATGAGCTTCGCATATCTGCGCAACTGTAATTTATTCATAGTTCCTCCTATTTTTCCAAATGATTGACGGTTTTTATGCGGAATTTCCGCTATTACGTCAGATATAGTACTATGTTCCCGCTCGATAATGTCGATTTCACATCGATCACGCGCTGGTTGGACGAGCCGCGGAACTTCAAACGGATGTCTTTGAGCTCTTCGATAAAGGGTCCGTCCACGAGCACGTCGAGAAGAGAAATGAGCTCCTCCGTCGCCTCGGTGCGGGCGTGCTCCTCTTGCAGAGTCCTTCCGTCGAAGGTGTAGCCCGTATAGCACCAGATCGTCTTTTTCGGAAAGCGTTGCCGCACCCTTCGGACGAAGGGCAAGAGCCCCCGCTGATTGGCGGGCTCGAACGGGTCGCCGCCGAGGAGGGAAAGCCCCGCGATATAGTCGGGCGAGAGCGCCTCCATGAGGTTGCGCTCCTCCTCTTCGGTGAACGGTCTGCCGTATCCGAAATCCCACGCGACGGAATTGAAGCAGTTCTTGCAATGCCGCGTGCAACCCGAAACGAAGAGGGATACACGAACTCCCTCTCCGTTGGCAATGTCGGTCGGTTTTATCTCCGCTATGTTCATGGCGTTCCGATTCACAGGTGCAACACGCGGTCCTTGATCTCCTGCGTTCTGCCCTGATTCCAATACTGCGAACCGATGTAACCGCATGTGCGGCGCGCAACGTTCATCTTGCTCTGGTCGCGGTTGTGGCAATGCGGGCACTCCCAAAGGAGCTTTCCGTCTTCCTCCACGATGGCGATCTCCCCGTCATAGCCGCACACCTGGCAATAATCGCTCTTGGTATTGAGCTCGGCGTACATGATGTTGTCGTAAATGTACTGCATCACCGCGAGCACGGCGGGGATATTGTCCTGCATGTTGGGCACTTCGACGTACGAGATGGCGCCTCCCGGCGAAAGCTGTTGGAACTCGCTCTCGAATTTGAGCTTGGTGAACGCGTCGATCTTCTCGGTGACGTGCACGTGATAGCTGTTTGTGATGTAGTTCCTGTCCGTCACCCCGGGGATGATGCCGAAGCGCTTCTGCAAGCACTTCGCGAATTTGTACGTCGTGCTCTCGAGCGGCGTGCCGTAGAGCGAAAAGTCGATGTTGTGCTTCGCCTTCCACTCCTTGCACTTATCGTTCATGTGTTGCATCACAGAGAGCGCGAAGGGCTTCGCCGCCGCGTCGGTGTGCGATTTCCCCGTCATGTATTTGGTGCACTCATACAGACCCGCATAGCCGAGCGAGATGGTGGAATAGCCGCCGTAGAGCAGTTTATCGATGGTCTCTCCCTTTTTGAGGCGGGCGAGCGCGCCGTACTGCCAGAGGATGGGCGCCGCGTCGGACAGCGTGCCTTTGAGGCGGTTGTGACGTTCGAGAAGGGCGCGGTAGCACAGATCGAGCCGCTCGTCGAAGATCTTCCAGAATTCGTCGAAGTCGCCGCCCGAGGAGAGCGCGACGTCCACCAGATTGATGGTCACGACGCCCTGATTGAATCTGCCGTAATACTTGGGCTTGCCGTCTGCGTCCACATAGGGCGTAAGGAAACTGCGGCAGCCCATGCAGGTGTAGCAATGCCCCTCCCCGTTCTTGTCGATCTTGTATTCGAGCATCTTCTTCTCGGAGATATAGTCGGGCACCATGCGCTTCGCCGTGCAACGGGCGGCGAGCTCGGTGAGCTCCCAATAGCGGCTCCCCTCGCGCACGTTGTCCTCTTCGAGCACATAGATGAGTTTGGGGAAAGCGGGGGTGACCCATACGCCCGTCTCGTTCTTTACGCCTTGGATGCGCTGGCGGAGCGTCTCCTCGATGATCATGGCGAGGTCGTCGCGTTCGCGCTCGTTGCGCGCCTCCCCGAGATACATGAACACCGTCACGAAGGGAGCTTGTCCGTTGGTGGTGAGGAGGGTGACGACCTGATATTGAATGGTCTGGATGCCCTTCCGAATCTCGTCGCGGAGACGGTTCTCGGTGATCTTGTCGATATGCGCGGCGTCGTGGACTCCCACTTCGGCGAGCTCCACCTCCACCTCCGCGCGAATCTTCTTGCGGCTCACGTCCACGAAGGGCGCGAGATGGGTGAGCGAGATGCTCTGCCCGCCGTATTGGTTGGAGGCGACCTGCGCGATGATCTGCGTGGCGATATTGCAAGCCGTGGAAAAGGAATGCGGCTTTTCGATGAAGGTACCCGAGATGACCGTCCCGTTCTGCAACATGTCCTCAAGGTTCACGAGGTCGCAATTGTGCATGTGCTGGGCGAAATAGTCGGCGTCGTGGAAGTGGATGATTCCCTCGTCGTGCGCCTCCACGATGTCGTGCGGGAGCAAAATGCGGCGCGTGAGGTCCTTGCTGACCTCCCCCGCCATATAGTCGCGCTGGACCGCGTTGACGGTGGGATTCTTGTTGGAATTCTCCTGCTTGACTTCCTCGTTGTTGCACTCGATGAGCGTGAGGATCTGCGCGTCGGTCGTGTTGGATTGGCGGACGAGAGAACGCGTATAGCGATAGGTGATGTATTTGCGCGCGACCGCGAACGCCTTCGCGTCCATGATCTGGTTCTCCACGAAATCTTGGATCTCCTCCACGCTCACCGCGCGGTTGAGATCGTTGGAGAGCGCCGTCACGCGGTCGGCGATCGCCGCGATCTGCTCTTCGGTGAGGCGGTTCCCCTCGCTCACCTCATTGTTCGCCTTGCGGATGGCGTTCAAGATCTTGCGCACATCGAAGGCTACTTCCGTACCGTTTCTCTTGATGATCTTCATCGTCCTGCTCCTTCGTTCATATTCCCCCTCCATTGCGGAGAAAAAGCGCTCCCGAAAAGGGAACGCTTTTATTATACGCGCATCGATTGCATTTGTCAACAAATTTCCACTATATTTTGATAGAAATTTTTTGCGCAACCACTATATCTTGTGTTTTGGGCGGATTTTGACGAATTTTCGCCATGAAACAAACGGCGCAAAAAGTTACACGCGCGTTCTCTAAGCGCAGGTCTTAGAACTCCGACACCGTGAGCCCGTCGAGGATCTCCTCATACTTTTTCTTGGTGAAGGAGATCGTCCCGAACGTCGTGACCGTGGCGGTCCCTGCGGCGACGCCCGCGCGCAGAATGTCGGGAAGATCGGCGCCCTGCTGCATCATCACAGCCGCGGCGGCGACCATGCCGTCCCCCGCGCCGACCGTGGAATTGATCGCCACGTTGATGCTCTTACAATAATAATTGCGCGTGCCGTCCGTGATGATCGCGCCGTCCTTGCCGAGCGACAGAAGCACCGCTTTGGCGCCCCTGTCCAAGAGCTCGTGGCATCCCGCGAGCATATCCGAACGGTCGTAGAACTCATGCCCGAGCGTCTCTTCGAGCTCCTCGATATTGGGCTTCACGAGGTCGATGCCCGCTTCGAGCGCGGCGAAGAGTTTCGCCCCCTCCGTGTCGGCGATGCGCAGGGACTTGGAGTCCACCGCGCGGAAGATCTCGCGGTAATAGCTCGCGTCCACGCCGCGGGGAAGTCCGCCCGAGATGACCGTCACATCGGAATGTGCGGAGAAATTCCGAATCATCTGCATGAGCTCCACGAGCTTATCGGGTCCCACCCGCTCGCCCACGTCGTTGATCTCGGTGAGCATGGATTTCTTGTCGATACACTTGTAGTTTTCGCGGACCCTGCCGCTGTTCCAGACGAAGGAGAAAGGGACCCCCTCCCGATCCAGCGCGCGTTCGAACATCGCGCCGTTCTCGTTGTACATAAACCCTGTCGCCTGCGCTTCCGCCCCGAGGCGGGCAACGCCGATCGCCACATTGATCGCTTTCCCCGTGAAGGAGAGCGTCTTGCTCTTCACAACGTTGACCTTTCCGACGTTGAGAGAATCGAGCTCGATCGTAACATCCACACTCGGGCTCATGCAAACGGTCAAAATCATCCTGTCCCCCTTGTCCGCGGACAACCTCCGCGGGAAGTGACGAATTGCGTCACTTTGTTTACGGCTTTATTATATTACACAACCTTCGGAATTTCAATAGATTTTCCGAAAAAATCCAAAAAACTTTTCGTCGTCACATGGAGATCATTTGCAGGGTCTCATACAGTTCGTAGTTGAACTTCTTCTTCATGGAGACCGCTTCGATGATGTCCATATCGATGATCTCGTTCTTATGGATGCCGACAACGCGGTTGCCGATTCCGTCTTTCAGGAGGCGCACCGCCTTGTTGCCGAACTGCGCCGCGAGCATTCTGTCTGCCATCGAGGGCGAACCGCCCCGCTGGATGTGCCCGATGTTGGTGGGACGCACCGAATAGGGCGTGAGCTCTTGGAGCTGTTTCGCGAAGGCGTCGGCGCTCGTCGCCCCCTCCGCGACCACGATGATGTTGGAATGCTTCCCGTTGGCGCGCGAGCGGTTGATGCGCATCACGATGTCGTCCATGTCGTAGGAGATCTCGGGGACCACGATGATCTCGGCGCCCGAGGTGATGCCCGTATAGAGCGCGATGTCGCCGCAATGTCTGCCCATGACCTCCACCACGGAGACGCGCTCGTGCGAATTCATGGTGTCGCGCAACTTATTGATGAGTTCGAGGCAGGTATTCACCGCCGTATCGAAGCCCAACGTGTAATCGGTATATTGCAGGTCGTTGTCGATGGTCCCGGGGATGCCGATGGTCGGAATGCCGAAATCCTCGGTGAGGCACTTCGCGCCGCGGAAGGAACCGTCGCCGCCGATGACGACGAGCCCCTCGATTCCCCTGCGGTCGAGGGTCGCGACCGCCTTCTTCTGCCCCTCCTTCGTGAGCATTTCGAGACAGCGCGCCGTCCTCAGCTTGGTCCCGCCGCGCTGGACGATATCGGAAACGCTTCGCATCTCCAAGGGCATCATGGTGTCGTCGATGAGTCCCGCATAGCCGCGCTCGATGCCGTAGACCTCCATCCCGAAATAGATCGCCGTACGGACGACTGCGCGGATCGCCGCATTCATGCCGGGCGCGTCGCCGCCGCTCGTAAGTAGACCGATACGTTTCATACCTAACCTCCCAATCCCCGTTTTCCCCACTATTATAACAGATATTGTGACAAAAGAAAAGGGGGTTTTTCAAAATTTGTACTTTCTTTTTTGCATTTTTTCAGCGGGGCTGCATCTTGATCTTCTCCCGCGGGAGAAAGGTGAGGAGCTCCGCCGTGAACGCGCGGCTTAGATTGACGGGAAATTCGTACCGCTTCCCGCCGTGCAAGATCTTCGCTTTGGTCTGCCCTGCGTATTCCTGCAACGCCTCGATGAGTTCCTCGAACTCCTCCTCGGGTAGCTCGCGCGCGTCCAGCCACAGGACCTCCCCCGCCTCCTCTTCCTTCTTCTCCTCGGGCGGGGTGAAGCTCTCCAAGTTGTCGAGGATGATGACGGGAAGTTTCTCGGGCGCGATGTCGATCTTCCCCGAGAGGCGCACCACCGCGTCCGTGCGCAGCGCCCCCTTGATCTTTTCGTACACGCGCGGGAAGGCAACGCACTCCACGCTCCCATAGAGGTCCTCGACGGTGATAAATCCCATGGGCACGCCGCCGCGCGTGTTGTGCTTTTTGACGGCGGAGACGATGCCGCCCATCGTCACGGGGTCGTCGGACTTGATCTGGTGATAGGTCCTGTCGCCCGTCTCTTCGTCCTCTTCGAAGTCGGCGAGCATGCCGCAGTGGAAGGTGCAGTCCGCAAAATGGGACGCGAACGCCGCGAAGGGATGTCCGCTGACATACACGCCGAGCACCGATTTTTCGCGGGAGAGCAGTTCGGCGTGGTCCCATTCGGGGAGATCGGGATAGGTGACGGCGGGCGCCTCCTCCGCGATGATGTCGCCGAAGAGCGACATCTGCGCACTGCTCTTTTGCTTATCAATGCCCGCGATGCGGCGCATCAGCTCCTCATAGACGGCGGCATACTGCGAGCGACGCTTCCCCATGCCGTCGAACGCGCCGCCGAAGATGAGCGCCTCCACCATGCGTTTGTTCACGAACTTGGTGCATCGCATCAAGAAATCGGAGAAATCTTTGAACAGCCCGTTCTCTTCCCGTTCCTTGATGACCGCCTCCATCGCCGCGATGCCCACGCCGCGGAGCGCGCACAGCCCGAAGCGGAGCCCGTTCTCCTGCACCGAGAAATACGCCTTGGAGCGGTTCACGTCGGGCGGATAGACGGCGATGTTCTTCTCCTTCATGTAGACGACGTATTTGGCGATCTCGTCGATCTTGTCGATTCGGTTGTTGAGCACGCCCGCGAGGAATTCGCGCGGATAGTACTTTTTGAGATACGCCGTCTGGTAGGTGACGACGGCGTACGCCGCCGCGTGCGACTTGTTGAAGGCGTACGAGGCGAAGCTCTCCATCTGCGCGAAGAGCTCCGAAGCGACCTCGGGCGGGATGCCGTGCGCCTTACAGCCCGTGATGTTCCCCCCCTTCTCGATGTCGCCGTAGATGAATTTATCCCTCTGCGCCATCAGCTCGGAGCGGTGCTTCTTCGCCATCGCGCGGCGCACGAGGTCTGCCTGTCCGAGCGAATAGCCCGCGAGATTTTGGAAGATCTGCATCACCTGTTCCTGATAGATGATGACGCCGTATGTCTTTTCGAGGATGGGCTTCAAAAGGGGCGTGAGATATTTGATGTGCGCGGGGTCCGCCCTGTTTTTCAGATAGTCGGGAATGAAGTCCATGGGACCGGGGCGGTAGAGCGAGATACCCGCGATGAGGTCCTCGAGGCAGGTGGGTTGGAGCTGTTTCATGAACCGCTTCATCCCCCCCTGTTCAAGCTGGAACACGGCGTCCGTATCCCCTTCCGAGATGAGCTCGTACGCCTTCGGGTCGTTGCAGTCCTGCCCGAACTCCACCGTCCGTCCCGTGTCCTCCAAGATGTAATCGCACGCCTTCTTGATGTCGGTGAGCGTCGTGAGGGCAAGGAAGTCCATTTTGAGCATGCCGATGGACTCCACTTCCTTCATGTCGAATTGGGTGGTGATGTCCTCTCCGTTGCGGGAGAGCGGCACGTTGTCCGAGATGCGCTTGCGGCAAATGACGACGCCCGCCGCGTGCATGGAGGTGTTGCGCGGCATCCCCTCGAGTTTCAGCCCCATGTCGATGACGCGTTTCAGCGTCTCGTCGGATTCGTAGATCTCCACGAATTCGGGATCGCGCTTGCCCTCCTGATCGGCGAGCCGCTTGACCGCCTCGTCATGCTTATCGGGGTCCCCCTCCGTCGCCTTGACCTGTTCGCGGCAAGACTCGATGTTCAGCCCGAGCAATTCGCGGATGGTCGAACGCCCGTCCATGAGCTTGGTCACGCGGTCCGTCTCGGCATAGGGAACGCGCATCACGCGCCCCACGTCTTTGATGACCGCGCGCGAGGCGAGCGTACCGAAGGTGACGATCTGCGCCACGTTCTCGGGATGGTAGCGGCGGCGGACATAGTCGATAGTCTCGCCGCGGCGCGCCGTGCAGAAGTCCACGTCGAAGTCGGGCATGGAGACGCGGTCGGGATTGAGAAAGCGCTCGAAGAGCAGGTCATAGCGGAGCGGATCGACGTTGGTGATGCCGATCGCATAGGCGACGATGCTCCCCACGCCCGAACCGCGCCCCGGTCCGACGGGGATATCGTGCAGGCGCGACCAATTGATATAGTCCCACACGATGAGGAAGTAATCGGCGAAATCCATCTTGATGATGATGTTCAGCTCGTACTCGGCGCGCGCCTTGATCTCGTCGGTCAGCACGGGATAGCGCTTGGGGAGCCCCTCCCATGTGAGGCGGGTGAGAAATTCGGGGGACGGCGTGCCGTCGTCCGCCGTATACAGCGGGATGAGCGATTTATCGTAGCGGGGCGTGCCGTTGGGTTCCAAATCAAAGGGCGTATCGGTATCGGACACCTTGTCGGCGATCTCTAACGTATTGGAGATCGCTTCGGGAAGATCGGGGAAGAGCGCCGCCATTTCGTCCCCCGATTTCATGTAGAACTCGTGCGTCTGCATCTTCATGCGCGTCGGGTCGTCCAACGTGCGCTTGGTCTGGATGCACATGAGCACGTCCTGCATCTCCCAATCCTCGCGGTGCAGATAGTGCACGTCGTTGGTGGCGACGAGCTTTGCGCCGATCTCGCGCGCCAGCCGCACGAGGAGAGGCAGGATGCGCTTTTGTTCAGGGATGCCGTGGTCCTGTATCTCGATGTAAAAATCGTCGCCGAACGCCTCTTGCAGGGAGAGAGCGAACTTCTTCGCCTCCTCGTATTCCCCCGCGAGGAGCAGCCGCGGGATTCTCCCCGCGAGACAGGCAGAGAGACAGATCACGCCCTCCGTATGCTGTTTGAGCACGGTATAGTCGATGCGCGGGCGGTAGTAGTACCCGTCCACGAAGGCAAGGCTGTCGAGCTGGACGAGGTTGATGTATCCCGCCTTGTTCTTGGCGAGGAGGATGAGATGGTCGGCGTGCTGGTCGATGTGCTCGCGGTAGTTGTCCACCACATAGAACTCGCAACCGACGATCGCCTTGATGTTGTTCTTTTTGCACTTCTCCGAGAAGCGGAGGGAGGCGTACATGTTCCCGTGGTCGGTGACGGCGACGGCGCGGATGCCCTCCTTCACGCAATGGCGGACGAGATCGTCCACCTTCACCGCTCCGTCGAGAAGGCTGTATTCGGTATGCAAATGGAGATGTACGAAGTCGGTCATAAACGCCCCTCGTCATGGATTTTCATCAGTTTTCTGAGACGGTGGTTGAGACAGCTCTTGGAGACCCCGAGCCGCGCCGCGAGCTCCGAGAGGGAGAGCGTGGGATTGTCCATGCGCGCCCGCGCCGTCTCCCGCAGGGAGGACGGAAGCGCGGAGAGCTTCTCCCCTTCCTCCATCTCGCGGAACGCCACCGCCTGCGCCGCGCTCGCGATCGCAGCACGGTCGGCATTCCCCGCGAAGCAGTTGCTCACGCGGTTTTCGTTGTTGCTCTCCTCCCGCTCCGCCGAGACGTGTTCGAGGATGCGTAGCGCACCGCCCGCGCCCGTAACGGAGAGGAAATCGCCGATCGCCTCGCGGCTTTTGAGGTAGGCGACGAACCGTTCGCCGCGGCGCACCACGCTCCCGAGCAGTTGGAAGTGTTCGAGCACGGTGCAGAACTCCTCCGCGTCCCCCTCCTCGGAGAACACGCATTCGAGGTGATAGCCCGTCCGCGCGCCGCCGTGCGGGAGGGTACAGCTCCCCCCGCCCACAAACGCCCCGCGCAGATACCAGAGCGCGCACGCGTCGTCGTCGCGGGGGAAGGAGGCGAGGCGGCGGAGCATCGCGCCGCATTCGCCGCCCGAATAGGAAAAGGTGAGCTTGTCCCGATTCTTCTTCGGGTCGAACACGGCGCGCTTCACGCCCATGCGTACGCCGAACACGTCCTCGAAGAGGCGGAGAACATACTCCGCCACGCGCTCGTCCTCGCAGGTGAACTCCACGCCTTGCGGCGTGCCGCCCGTGCGGAAAAGCGCGTAGAGCGCCGCGTCGCGCGCGGCGCCATCGGGAAAGGACGAAAGCAATTCCCGCCTGATCTCATGGGTAAAGTTCGCCATCTCCCCCCTCAGCGGCGGCTCTTGAATTCCGCAAAACGGAAATGCGGCAGCCTTCCGTCGATATTGTCGATGCGGTCGAGCGGAACGCCGACCCGCGCGATCTGCTCCTCGGCAAGTTTCAGGTCCCCCACGCGCGCAACGGAATGCGCGTCGGAATTGATGACGAACCGCACGCCCGTCGCCGCCACCGCCGCGAGCTCGTCGTCCGTGAGGTGCTCTTTCTTGGAGCTGATCTCAAGATAGGTGCCGTAGTCGCGGCAGCACTTCGCCACCTCCACCGCGTCGGCAAAACACATGAAATTGAGATGGGTGATGATGTCGATGGGATTTTTTTCCACCGCGTTGATGTATGCCCGCGTGACGTCGCGGATATAAGATCGGGACGGTTTGACGTGGAATTTCTCGCGGAGCCAGCCGCCAAAGCCGATCTTTCGGTCGGAAAAGCGTTCATAGCGGATGACAACGTGGATGCCCGCGAGGTAGACGTCGAAATTGTCGTAATCGGCTTCCGTAAAATCGCACAGCCCCGAGACGCCGCGGATATTGCACTCCATCCCCGTGAGGATGGGAAGGTCCACCGCACGGCGCGCCTTCTCGATCTCTTCCAGCCAAGGAGCCGTCTCCTTCCGTTTGAGCCCGCGGAAGTAGTGCGAATAGCCGTGCTCGGTGATGGCGATCGCCTGCAAGCCGAGCTCCTTTGCCCGCGCCGCGTTTTCGAGCGCCGTGTTCTTCCCGTCCGACCACACGGTGTGCGTATGATAATCTGCCGTAAGTTTCATTCTTTCCTCATTCGCCGTTCACGGCGCATATGTATATTCACGGGATCCTTCGGAATTCTTCGCGGAGCAGAATGCCGCACCGCGCATACACCTCTTCCCGCACGCGCAAAGCGAGTTCGGAGATCTCCGCCGCGCTCGCGCCCTCGTTCAAAATAAAATTCGCATGGAGTTCGGAGACGCGCGCCCCGCCGACCCGCAACCCTTTGAGCCCGCATGCGTCGATGATCGCGCCCGCAGAGAGTCCGTTCGGGTTGACAAAGGCACAGCCCATGCTTCTCCCCTTGGGAAGCCCGCGCCTCAGCGCACGGTAGCGCGCGAGCCGCCGTTCGATCTCCCCGCGGGGACTCGCCTTGGCGTACAGCAAGACTTCGGTCACGGCGATCCCGTCCAAAAAGGCGCTCTCCTTCTCGCCGAAGCGGCATTCGCCGTTCCCGAATTCGCGAAGACCGCCCTTTTCGGCGCCCCGGACGCGCACCACCCGTTCGCCGATGTGAAACTCGCGCACGCCCGCGTTCATCGCGACCGCGCCGCCCACCGTCATGGGAATGCCCGTGAGCGCCTCGAACCCGCCGAGCTCACGCTCCCTCAGAAACCGCAGGAGCCGCCCGCCCGTCACGCCCGCGCCGACGCGCACGAGACAGCCCTCCGCTTCGAGCGTCTGCATGCGGGAAAAGCGGATCACGACCCCCTCATATGCACCGTCGGCGGGGAGGACGTTCGCGCCCGCGCCAATGAAGCAATAAGGAATGTGCGCGCGGGCAAGTTCGAAGAGGAGCCGCGCCGTCTCCGCGCCGTCCGCGGGAAAGACGGCTACGGCGGCAGTCCCGCCGCAACCGATGGAAGTGTGCCGCGCGAAGGAGAAGTTCTCCTCGGCGGGAAGCCGCGGAAAGCGCTCCCGCAGAAAGCGCATGATGCTCAAAATTCCACCTCTACCATTCTACCATACTTTTCCGCATAATTCAAATGGTTTTTAGAAATTTATCAAGATTTTTTCGCCCGTCCCCGTCTGCCGCCATCTCCGCGAGCCGAGCACGCGATTCCGCGTCCGCGAACACGCTCGGCGTATAGCCCGTCTCCCCCTCGAGGGGCGGCAACATGCCGATCTCGCCGAGCATCTCCCGCGTGCGCTCGGAGAGAAGTTCGGAAAGCAGGGCAAGACAATCCTCCATCCGCTCCGCAGACAGGACGGAAATATATTGGTAGAGATCGCAATATTGCTCGGCGGGGCGTTCGTAGACGGTGACGCCGCGCGCGCGGAAGCGGCAGGCGTCCCGCTGGGTGCCGAACAGATAGCGATACTTCCCGTTCAAAAAGCCCGTATAGGCGGCGATCGATTCCGTCGGCTCCCCCTCCACGCCGCTCAGTGCCGCCGCGACGGCGGAGAGATTGCTCCCGCCCGACGAGATCGCCGTCCTCCCCTCCGCCTGAAAGTCGTCCGTGAGGGAAAAGAGCGAATATTGCCCGCGGCACCACGGATAGGCAAGGCATTTCCCGTCCGCTTCGCCGCCCGAAAAGGAATAGGGAAGCGGGAGACTGCGCTCCATGAACGCGTCGAGACCTATCCCGAACGACAGCATATCGGGCGTCTCCCCCGCCGCGAGCGCCGCGTTGGCGCCCTCGACGGTATATGCGCTCACCAGATAGTAGACTCCCTCCCGCCCGCGTTCCGTCCTCCGCGCCGCATTGCGCAGGAAGGCGGTCCGCGAGCCCTTCCCGCCCTCGAACGTATCCACGTTCCACACGCGGACGACGCGGGGCGCGCCCGTCTCTTCCTTCTCGCCGCGCGGGAACCACGCCGCGAGCGCGACGACGGCGGCAATGAGGGCGAACGGAAGCGCCGCGAGCCCGATCTTTTTCCATAAGACCTTCATTTCCCTATTCTATGCTCCACGTCGCGCCCTCTATTCCTCGCCGAAAACGGCAAGAGAGGACGCTCGCGCGTCCCCTCCGCGTCTCTTCCGTGCGCCTCCGCACGGCAAAGACTCTATTTGCAAGCGGTTTTGCCGCTACAAAAAAAGTTTGCGCGCTTTTCCGCCCTTTATGCAAAAATAAGGAGGACAGACGTCCTCCCCGGGGTCAGCTCCTCTTCTGGAAGCTGTCGCAACAGGTGCAATGCTCGAAGTCGCACGCATTGCCCACATGGATCTTGTTGAGCTGGCAGTGCATACCGTCGCAATTGAATTTGCACTCGGTCACGCCGCAGGAGACCCCGCAGTTCATGTGCTGTTCCATACTATCCTCCTCCCTTGCAGTATGCCGCCTTTTTTCGAAAATATCTTGACAAACGACATTCTTCCCTGTAAAATAGGACAAAAGGAGTACAATCATGAAAGTAATTCTCAAAGCGGACGTGAAGGGAAGCGGCAAACAGGGCGACATCATCGACGTTTCGGACGGATACGCCAAGAATTTCCTGTTGAAAAAGGGTCTTGCCGAGGTCGCGACGGCGAGCGGCGTGAACGCGATCCGCCAGAAACAGACGGCGGACGCCTACCACCGCGCCGAGACGGAAAAGGCGCTGCGCGAGCTCGCCGCGAAGCTCAACGGCTCTGCCGTGCAGGTAGCCATCCGCGTGGGAGAGAAGGGAAAGGTGTTCGGCTCCGTCACCACCGAGAAGATCGCCTCCGCCCTCTCCGAGCTCGGATATGAGGTGGATAAAAAGCGCATCGCGTTAAAGGAGCCCATCAAGACGGTCGGGACCTTCGAGGCGGAGATCCGCTTCATGGAGAACGTCAGCGCGAAGATCTCCGTTGTCGTCGTCCCCGCCTGAGCCGACAAGCAAATCGGGCGCGCCGAACGGCGCGCTTTTTTTTGCGGTTTTGGCATATTTATGTCACGCATAGTACTTCGCAAACGGTAAAAATTTGAAATTTACGGCAATTTCAACTCGGAGAGATCTTTGGGCGGTACCTTGTGCGTCGAGTCTCGGACGAACCGCTTCACGGCGTCGGCGCCCCTCTCCGCGGGGATGTTCACGCCCGCCCCGCCGATACATCCGCCCGGGCAAGCCATCCCCTCGATCAGCGCCCCGTCGCACTTGCCGTGCCCCGCAAGGAGCAGTAATTTCTTGCATTCGCGGAGAGTCTCCGCATGTTCGACGCGCACTCGGGTCTCGGGATAGTGGGTGCGCACGCACGCCTCCACCGCGGCGGCGACCCCGCCCGCGACCGCATATCCCCTCCCCGCGCCCGTCGCATCGTGCAGAGGGTCCTCCCCGCATTCCTTCGGGTCGATGCCCTGCTCCTCGAAGATCGCGGAGAGTTCCTCGAAGGTGATCACGAAATCCACGTCGCTCCGCACGCTTCGGCGCATCGCCTCCAACTTCTTCGCGGCGCATGGACCGATGAATACGACCCGCGCGGAAGGTCTCTCCCGCTTGATGGTGCGCGCCGTCGCCACCATGGGCGTGAGCGCGCTCGACACGCGGTCGGCAAGTTCGGGGAATTGACGCTTCGCGAGCATGCTCCACGAGGGACAGCAGGAAGTTAGAAGAAAGGGAAGCTCGCCCGTTGCGACCTTCTCCGCATAGCATTTCGCCTCGGTCGCGGCGCTCACGTCCGCGCCAAGCGCCACCTCGTACACTTCCGCAAAGCCGAGCCGCTTCAACGCGCTCTTCATCTTCCACAGCGTCACCTCTTCGCCGAACTGTCCCACGATGGCGGGCGCGACCTCCGCGACGATCTCTCCCCCCTCTTGAAGCGCGCGGATGAGCTGGAAGATCTGCGATTTATCGGCGATGGCGCCGAACGGGCAGGTCACCATGCACTGTCCGCAGCCGACGCACTTCTCCGCGTCTATGACGGCGCGCCCGAGCCCGTCGCTCGAAACGGCGTCCACCCCGCACGCCGCGGCGCACGGGCGCCGACGGTGGACGATCGCCTCGTACGGGCAAGCCGCCTTGCACTTCCCGCAACGGATGCACTTCGCGTCGTCGATGTGGGCGCGCCCGTCCTCCGCCACCGAGACGGCGTTCACGGGGCACGCCGAAATGCAGGAGCGCGCGAGGCACTTCATACATTGGTCGGAGACGATGAAGCGGTTCTCGTCGCACTTCTCGCAGGCGGAGGGAATGACCTGCACGAGCGGCGGTTCGTAGTACATCTCCGCCACATCGCTCGCGCGAAACCCGTCGGTGAGGCGGGCGGGCTCGTCCGACGGATTCAGCGACAATCCGAGCGACAGGCGGACGCGCTCGGCGACGACGGCGCGTTCACGGTACACGCTCTCGCGATACTGCGGAACGCCGTCGGGGGCGATCGCATAGGGAATCGCCTCCAAGGCTTCGCGCGCGCCGCGCCCTGCACGCGCGGCGCGCGCGACCTCGCGGAAGATGCGGCGCCGCAATTTGTTGATCTCGGTAGGCGATCCTCTCATAGCTATCTCCGAAAAAACAGGAGGCGGGATTCCCCGCCTCTTTCTCTTTGGTAGCTCTTAAATTTTCTTTTGTAGCTTACTTTCTGCCGTAATACGCCCGAAGGTACATCTCTTTGATCTCCTTCATGAGCGGATAGCGGGGATTGGCGCCCGTGCACTGGTCGTCGAAGGCGTCCTCCGTCATGGCGTCGAGCTTCGCGAGGAACTCCTCCTCGGTCACCCTCCCGCGAAGCGCGTCCGCGATGGTCTCGGGCTGTTCGACCACCCGCTGTAATTCCTTGATCTTGAGGATGAGCGCCTCCACGAGCTCCTCGTCGTTCTTGCCCGTGAGCCCGATATAGCGGGCGACATCGGCATAGCGCGCGCGGCACTGCGGATAGGCGTACTGCGGGAACGTCCCCATCTTGGCGGGCGCCTCCGCGCTGTTGAAGCGGATGACCTCTTCGAGCATGAGCGAATTCGCCATCCCGTGCGGGATATGGAAGTACGACCCGAGCTTGTGCGCCATGGAGTGGCACACGCCGAGGAAGGCGTTCGCGAACGCCATGCCCGCCATCGTCGCGGCGTTCGCCATGCGTTCGCGCGCCTCGGCGTCGTGCGCGCCCTTCTGGTAGGCGCGGGGCAGAAATTCGAAGATGAGGCGGATGGCTTCCTTCGCGATGCCGTTCGTGAAATCGGTCGCCATGACGGAGGCGATCGCCTCGAGCGCATGGCTGAGCGCGTCCACGCCCGAAGCGGACGTGAGACCTTTGGGGATGCTCATCATGAGGTCGGCGTCCACGATCGCGACGTTGGGCATGAGCTCATAGTCGGCAAGCGGATATTTCGTGCCCGTCTTTTCATCGGTGATGACGGCGAAGGGCGTCACCTCCGAACCCGTGCCCGCCGTGGTGGGAATCGCCACGAAGAGCGCCTTGTCGCCCATGTGCGGGAAGGTGTACACGCGCTTGCGGATATCCGAGAAGCGCATCGCCATGTCCTCGAAGTTCACCTCGGGATGCTCGTACATCACCCACATGATCTTCGCCGCGTCCATGGGCGAACCGCCGCCGACGGCGATGATGACGTCGGGCGCGAAATCGCGCATCTGCTTGACGCCCTCGTTGGCGCAGGCGAGCGTGGGATCGGGCGCGACGTTGAAGAAGGTCGCGTGCGTGATCCCCTCTTCGTCGAGAATCTTCGTAACCTGCTTGGTAAAGCCGCTGTCGAAGAGGAATTTATCGGTGACGATGAACGCCTTCTTCCTGTGATAGACCTGCTCGCCGAGCTCTTTGAGCGCAACGCCGAGGCAGCCGCGCTTGAAATACACCTTCTCGGGTGCTCTGAACCAAAGCATATTTTCCTTCCTTTCCGCAACGGTTTTGATGTTGATGAGGTGTTTCACCCCGACGTTCTCGGAGACGGAGTTCCCGCCCCACGAGCCGCAGCCCAGCGTGAGCGACGGCTGGAATTTGAAGTTATAGAGATCGCCGATGCCGCCGTGCGACGAGGGCGTATTGATGACGATGCGGCAGGTCTTTAAGATCTTGCGGAAGTACTCGATCTTCTCCTGTCCCGTCTCCACGTTGACATAGAGCGCCGAAGTGTGCCCGAGCCCGCCGTCGCGGACGAGACGGTCCGCCTTGGCGACGGCGTCCTCGAAGGAAGCCGCCTTATACATGGCGAGCACGGGGGACAGCTTTTCGTGGGCGAACTCCTCGCTCGGATCCACGCTCTCCACTTCCCCGACGAGGACGCGCGTCTCCTCGGGAACGGAAAAGCCCGAGAGCTCCGCGATGCTCGCCGCCGACTGTCCCACGATGCGCGAATTGAGCGCGCCGTTGATGATGATGGTCTTGCGGACGAGGTCGGTCTCCGCGGGCGAGAGGATATACGCGCCGCGCGCCTTCATCTCCTTTTTGAAGGCGTTATAGATATCTTTGAGGACGATGACGGACTGCTCCGAGGCGCAGATCATGCCGTTGTCGAAGGTCTTGGAGTGCAGGATGGAGGAAGCGGCGAGACGGATATCCGCCGAGCTGTCGATGACGGCGGGCGTATTGCCCGCTCCCACGCCGAGCGCGGGCTTGCCGCTCGAATACGCCGCCTGCACCATACCGGGACCGCCCGTCGCTAAAATCATATCCGCCTCCCGCATGATCATTCCCGAGAGCGGGACGGTGGGCTGGTCGATCCAGCCGATGATATCCTCGGGCGCGCCCGCCGCGACCGCGGCTTCCAGAATGATCTTCGCCGCCGCGATGGTGCTCGCCTTGGCGCGCGGGTGCGGCGAAATGATGAGCCCGTTGCGCGTCTTTAAGCAGATGAGGCACTTGAAGATGGCGGTAGACGTGGGATTGGTGGTGGGAATGATCGCCGCCAGAACACCGATGGGTTCGGCGATGCGGGTGATTCCGAAGCCCTCGTCCCGCTCGATCACGCCGCAGGTGCGGGTGTGTTTATAGGCGTTGTAGATGTATTCGGAGGCATAGTGGTTCTTGATCACTTTGTCCTCCACGATTCCCATGCCCGTCTCCTCCACCGCCATCTTTGCGAGCGGAATGCGCATCTTGTTGGCGGCGAGCGCGGCGCGGTAGAAAATTTCGTCCACCTGTTCCTGTGTATAGGTGGAGAATTTCTCCTGCGCGGCACGCACTCTGCGGAGCAGTTTTTCGAGCGAATCCTCGTCGTTCACGATGAAGTCCCTCATAGCAACCTCCCTATCCGAGCTTTCTCTTTTTATCATACCAAATTTTGCCAGAATTGTCAACGTTCAAACATAAGAAAGTGAGAATTTCCCTATATGCGGAAAAGTCCGACCGTACGCGGTCGGACTTTTCCATATTATTATTGCAGAGCTTTGAGCTGTTCCTCGATCTTCAATTTCATATCGAGATATTTCTCGCGCTTGGCGCGCTCGTCGTCCACGAGCTTCTTGGGCGCCTTGGCGCAGAAGTTGTTGTTGGAGAGCTTGCCGTCCGCACGGGCGATCTCCCCCGTCACGCGGACGAGCTCCTTTTCGAGGCGCGCCCGCTCCTCTTCGAGGTTGACGAGCTCGCCGAGCGGGACGAAGAGCTGTCCCATTTCGCACACGCGCGAGACCGTCTTTTCCCCCGCCTCCGCGCCGCTCTCCACGAATTCGATCTCGCTCGCGCCCGCAAGCCGCAGAATGCTGCTCTTGTTCACGCTGACGAGCCGCTTCGCTTCGCCGAGCAGGTAGATGTGCACCTTCTTCGAGGGCGGACAGTTGACGGAAACTTTGATGGCGCGCACCGCCTTGATGAGGTCGATGACGCCCTCGAACGCCTTCGCCTCCTCGCGGTAGGAGAGCTTGGTATTGTAGCGGGGATAGTCCGCCGAGATGATGAGCCCCTCCGTATTGGGCAGATACCCGTAGATCTCCTCCGTCACGAAGGGCGCGAAGGGATGCAGAAGTTTGAGCGTATCGGCGAGTACGAAGCACAGCACGCCCAGCGTCGTCCGCTTGCGCTCGGCGTCCGCGCCGTAGAGCGCGGGCTTGGACAGCTCGATGTACCAATCGCAGAAATCGTTCCACGCAAAGTCGATGAGCTTATCCGCGGCGATTCCGAGGTCGTACTTTTGCAGGGAGAGGGTCACCTCGCGGATGGTCGTCATGAGGCGGGAGATGATCCAGCGGTCCGCGGGCTGTAACTTCAACCCCGTAATCGGCGGCACTTTCTCCCCCTTCGCGTTCATGAGTACGAAGCGCGCCGCATTCCAGATCTTGTTGAGGAAGTTGCGGGACGCCTCCACCTTCGCTTCGGTGAAGCGCGTGTCGTTCCCCGGCGCCACGCCCGTGACGAGGGAGAGGCGCAGGCTGTCCGCGCCGTAGCGGTCGATGACTTCGAGCGGGTCGATGCCGTTCCCGAGCGACTTGGACATCTTCCTCCCCTGCTCATCGCGGACGAGCCCGTGGATGAGCACGTCGCGGAAGGGAACTTTGCCCGTATAGCGCAAGCCCGAGAACATCATCCGCATCACCCAAAACGGAATGATGTCGTATCCCGTGACGAGCACATCGGTCGGATAGAAGTACTTGAACTCCTCCGTCGCCTCGGGCCAGCCGAGCGTGGAGAACGGCCAGAGCGCCGAAGAGAACCATGTGTCGAGGCAGTCCTCGTCCTGTCGGAGCGCCCCGCCGCACTTGGGGCAGACGTCGGGATCCTCCCGCGCGCAGATCTCCGCGCCGCACTTCTCGCAATACCATACGGGGATGCGGTGCCCCCACCAAAGCTGGCGCGAAATGCACCAATCTCGGATATTTTCCAACCAATTATAATAGATCTTCGCAAAGCGGTCGGGAGTGAATTTGGTCTTGTTCTTCATCACCGCGTCGATGGCGGGCTTCGCGAGCGGCGCCATCTTGACGAACCACTGCTTGGAGACGAGCGGCTCCACGGTGGCGTTGCAACGGTGGCAATGCCCCACGTTGTGCGTGTGCGCCTCCGTCTTGGCGAGGAGCCCCTGCTCCTCCATCGCCGCGACGATGCGCTTTCTCGCTTCGTAGCGGTCCAGCCCCGCGTACGCGCCGCCCTGTTCGTTGATCGTGCCGTCGTCGTTCAGGATGCGGATGAGGGGCAGACCGTGGCGCATCCCCACTTCGAAATCGTTGGGGTCGTGCGCGGGCGTGATCTTGACGGCGCCCGTCCCGAATTCCATGTCCACATAGTCGTCGGCGACCACGGGAATCTCCCGCCCGACGAGGGGAAGGACGAGCGTCTTTCCAACGAGGTGCGCATACCGCTTGTCCGCGGGATTGACGGCGACCGCCGTGTCCCCGAGCATCGTCTCGGGACGGGTCGTCGCGATCGTCACGAACGCGTCGGAATCTTTGACGGGATAGCGGAAATACCAGAAATGTCCCCTGTCCTCGGAGTAGGCGACCTCCTCGTCGGAGAGCGCCGTCTTGCAGTCGGGACACCAATTGATGATGCGGCTGCCGCGGTAGATGAGCCCCTTTTCATACAGCTGGAAGAACGCCTCGCGGACGGCGCGGGAACAGGTCTCGTCCATCGTGAAGGCGAGGCGG
The DNA here is from genome assembly GCA_947587085.1 of uncultured Clostridia bacterium. Taxonomy (GTDB): domain Bacteria; phylum Bacillota; class Clostridia; order Christensenellales; family Borkfalkiaceae; genus Gallimonas. The sequence goes on from CANPXX010000006.1 coordinate 22,882, forward strand.
GACCAATCGCAGGAGGAGCCCAGCTTTTTGAGCTGTTCCACGATCTTCCCGCCGTACCGCTCCTTCCACAGATAGGCGCGGCGCAGGAACTCCTCCCGCCCGAGCTCTTCCTTTGTGACGCCCTCTTCGCGGAGCGCTTCCACGATCTTGTGCTCCGTCGCGAGCGAGGCGTGATCGGTCCCCGGTTGCCAGAGCACGGAATAGCCCTGCATCCGCTTGAAGCGGACCACGATGTCCTGCATCGTCTCGTCCATCGCGTGCCCCATATGGAGCTGTCCCGTGATGTTGGGCGGGGGCATCATGACGGTGAAGGGAATCTTTTCGGGATCGATCTTTGCCTTGAAGCAATCGTTTTCCATCCACAGCGCGTAGACGGCGTCCTCGAATTCCTTCGGATTGTAAGTCGTTTGCATCTCTTTCATACGTCAGACCTCAACGTCGGTTCTGCACAATTATACCGCATTCCGTTGACGTTGTCAATTATTCCGCGCCGCACATACACTATATTATCCTCATTTTACGGAGCATTTTTATGAAAAAAATCATGGCAATCCTCGGAGCGGCGGTATTCGCCCTCCTTCCCCTCTCCGCATGCGGAGAGAAAGACGGTCTTACGACCGTGAAACTCAACGAAGTGACCCACTCCATCTTCTATGCGCCTCTGTATCTTGCAGACAGTCTCGGCTTTTTCGAGGAAGAGGGCATCAAGATCGAACTGACCAACGGCGGCGGCGCCGACGCCGTGATGGCGTCCGTCCTGTCGGGCGATGCCGACATCGGCTTCTGCGGACCCGAAGCCGCCATCTATGTCCAACTCGGCGGCTCGCAGGACGTCCCCACCGTGTTCGGACAGCTCACCAAGCGCGACGGTTCCTTCCTCGTCTCCCGCAAGGAGGAGCCGAACTTCAAGTGGACCGACCTCAAAGGCAAAGAGATTCTCGCGGGGCGCCGCGGCGGCGTTCCCGCCATGACCTTCGAATACGTCCTCCGCGAAAACGGCTTGACGGACGACGACATCAACCTCAACTTCGACGTCGCTTTCAACCTCATGACGAGCGCCTTCGAAGCGGGGACCGCGGACTACTGCACCATGTTCGAACCCGTTGCCTCCGAATACGAAGCGGCGGGCAAGGGCTATGTGGTGGCGGCGGTCGGAGAGGCGAGCGGCGAAGTCCCCTACACGAGCTTCCTCGCAAAGCGCTCGTGGATCGACGGGCACAAGGACGTCGTGCGGGGCTTCCTGCGCGCGATGCTCCGCGCGGTCGAATATGCGGAGACGCAGGAGCCCGACGAGATCGCGACCCATCTCTATCAGGCGTTCCCCTCCACCTCGTATGCCTCCATCTCCACGAGCATACGAAGTTATCGGAAGATCGACGCGTGGGTGAGCGATATGGCAATGACGGAAGCGAGCTTCGACCGCTTGCAGACCATCATCGAGCGGGCGGGAGAACTCCCCGCGCGCGTGCCCTTCTCCTCCATCGTGGACAACAGCTATGTAAAGGAAGTGTACGCGGACCTCGCGTGAGCTTCCCCTCTATCCGAAAGAAACGGGGGCATACAGATGAAACAGGAAATGTTGCGCTTTACGGACGTCAAACTCACCTATCACACCGTGCACGGCGAGACAACGGCGGCGGAAGGGCTCTCCTTCTCCGTCGGGGAGGGAGAATTCGTCGCCGTCATCGGACCGTCCGGGTGCGGCAAGACGACCCTCCTCTCCCTCGCGGCGGGGCTTCTCAAACCCTCCGAAGGGAAGGTAGAGCGCCACGGGAGTTGCGGCTATATGCTGCAAAAAGACGAACTGTTCCCATGGCGCACCATTGAAAAAAATCTCTTTCTGCCCCTTGAGATCAAGCGGCAGAACACCAAGGAAAACCGCGAACGCGCCCGTGAGCTCGCGGTCAAATACGGGCTCGGAGAGTTCTTGCAGAGCTATCCCGCCCAACTCTCGGGCGGAATGCGCCAGCGGGCGGCGCTCATCCGCACGCTCGCGACCGACCCCGATCTCCTCCTCCTCGACGAGCCCTTCTCGGCGCTCGACTATCAGACGCGGCTCAACGTGACGGAGGACGTCTCGCACATCATCCGAAGCGAGGGCAAGACGGCGCTCCTCATCACGCACGACATCTCCGAAGCGCTCTCCCTCGCCGACCGCGTGCTCGTTCTGACAAAGCGCCCCGCGCGGGTCGCGCACACGCACGAGCTCGATTTCGGGGGGAAAGAACCGCTCAAACGGCGCGAGGCGGCGGACTTTTCGGGCTGGTTCGAACTGCTCTGGAAGGAGTTGAACGCATGAAACACCAAAGCTATTCGCGCGAACATGCGCAATTTTTGAAAAAACGCAAACGCAATCTCGTCCTCGTATGGGGATTCCGCGTCGGACTGCTCGCCCTCCTCTTGGGAGCGTGGGAGCTCGTCACCGCGGTGGGATGGGCGGACCCCTTCATTTTGAGCTCTCCCTCGCGCATCTGCAAGACGATCGCTTCCCTTTATCGCGACGGCACCCTCTTCTATCACATCGGCGTGACGCTCGGGGAGACCGTCCTCGGCTTTGTCATCGCCGTGGCGATCGGGTGCGGCGTCGCCCTCGCTCTTTGGTGGAGCGACACCCTCCGCCGCGTCCTCGAACCTTACATCGTGGTGCTCAACGCCCTCCCCAAGATCGCGTTGGGACCGCTCATCATCATCTGGTTCGGCACGGGCAGCCGCGCGATCGTGTTTATGACGGTGCTCGTCGGCGTGATCGTCGCCATCCTGCACATGCTGAACGCCTTCATCGCGACGGACGAAAACAAGATCTTACTTCTCCGCTCGATGGGCGCGACCAAGCCGCAGATTCTTCGGAAGCTCGTGATTCCTTCGTCGCTTGCGTCCTTCATCTCCATGTTGAAGGTCGCGGTCGGCATGGCGTGGATCGGCTCCATCATGGGCGAATACATCGTCTCCAAGGCGGGTCTCGGATATCTCATCGTGTACGGCGGTCAGGTGTTCCGCCTCGACCTCGTGATGAGCGCCACCTGCGTGCTGTGCCTGCTCGCCGCGGGCATGTACTTCCTCGTCGTGCTTCTTGAAAAGTTGCTCGTGAAGAATGCAAAGAACTGAAAATGCAAGTCCGACCGCTCCTTCGATGGGATAAAAGACGGCTATGATGCCGCCCAACCCCATGCGGGAGAGCAGAAACGCCGCGAAGAGCACGCTGCCCTTCGCGGCAATTTTTTTGCCTCGCCCCTCCAACCCGTCGCACACGCGAAGCAGCGGATAGAGAGACGCCGCCAGCGAAGTGAGAATGGCGAGCGCAACGGCGGCGGAGAAGAGCACGCCGCCCCGCATCACATATAAAAAGGGCATCTCGGCGGTGAGCGCCCCCGTCCCCTCCCGATATATGCACCCCAAGATGACGAGCGCGCTCGCGGCGACCACGCTCCCCGCAAGGGCGGAGGCGGCGAAGGGACGCTTCATCTGCACGCCTGCGTCCATGAGCACGGGCGCCATCAGAAAGGCGTTCATCGCGGCATAGAGCAATCCGCCCGCCGCGCCCACGCCGAAGCAGGGAAGGGCGGCGTGGAAGAAGCTCTTCTCCCCGCGTCCCGCATACCCCACAAAGCACAGGAGCACGGGCACCAGAGCGGCATTGAGCGCCGCGACCCCCTTCGTCCCCCGCGTCAGCACGGCGGCGGTCAGCGCCAGCGCAAGGCAGGAGAGGAGCGGCTTCAAATCGGGGAGCAGGCTGTCCAATCCCGCGAGCATGCCCGCCGTCGGAATCAGCGCACTGCACAAGAGCACCGCCCGCACCGCGCCCGCGCCGCGCCCGAAGAGCGCGCGGATCGCGCCGTCCGCTCCGCCGTGGCGCTTCCCGAGCGTCAGAAACAGGGCACACAGGAGCGCGAACGCGAGCGCCGAAAGGAGCACGGGAAAGAAAAACGCCTCCGAACGGAAGAAGCGCACGAGCTCCGCCCCCGATATAAATCCCGCGCCGATCGCCCCTCCCACGATGAACAGCGCGCCGCGAATGGTTCCCATCGGGGCATTTTACGAAATTTTTCGTCGGATTATGAAAAAAATTCCAAAATTTTTCTAAAATTATGTCACACATAGTACTTCAACTATTGACAAAATCCGCGAAATATTCTATAATATGGAAAACAAAGGAGGAACGGTGTATGGATGAAGAACTCACCCCCGCCGAGGAAACGGAGAAGGACGACAAGAGCATCAGCTCCGATCTCATCCGCGGGCACATCAACACCATCATATTGCGCTCCCTCTATGACGGCGACAAGTACGGGTATGAGATCATCGCCGAAATAGAGCGGAAGAGCCACGGTCAGTACACGCTCAAACAACCCTCTCTTTACAGCGCCTTGAAGCGCCTCGAAAAGGACGGATACATCACGTCCTATTGGGGCGGCTCCGTCGGCGGCGGCAGGAGAAAATACTTTTCGCTCACCGACGAAGGCAAGACGATTTCGGAGCAGAATCAATCGGAATGGGAGTATTCGAGGACGGTCATCGACAGCCTTATCTCTGACCGCGATTTCGATTTCAGCAATCCCCCGCCCTCTCTCGTGAACATGCGGGTCCTGAAAGATACGACCTCCCGCGTTCCCTCCCGCGAGGACGGGGACGAGGACGACTTCGGATCCGCGTACGCGGACGCCGAGGAGCGGAACGATCTGCAAGCGGAGTACGAGGCAAAGACCGCCGCGCTCGACGCCGACCGACAGGCATTCGAGGCGGAGCGCTCCGCCTATGAGGAGGAGCGCCGCACGCGCGAAGAGGCGCTCCGCACCGAGCAGAGCTGGCGGGAACGCGAGCTCGAGGCGCGCGAACAGGCGATCGAGGCGGAACGCCGTTCCGTCGAAGCGCTGAAAGCCGCCGAGGTGCAGGCGCAAGAGAGCGAGCGGGAAACCGCGGCACAGGAGGAGGCGGCACGCCAGCGCGCCCTCGCCGAGGAGAATGCGGAACAGCTCAGGCTCCGCTCGGAGGAGCTTGCCCAACGGGAGAGCGAGCTCGCCGAAGCGCGCGCGCATTCGGAGGAGCAACTTCTCCAAAGCCAAACGGCGCTCAACGAGGAACGCGCAAAGAGCGCGGACGCCCTCCGCGAACAGCGCGCCGTGCTCGAAGAGGAACGCGCCCGCTTTGCGGACGTCCTGCGCGAACGGGACGAGATGCTCGAAGAGGAGCGCCGCGCGCATGTCCTCGCCCTCGAAGAACAGGAATCCAGACTCCGCCGCGAGTATGAAGAGAACATGCACCGCCGCGAACAGCAGATTCTGCACCGCAACTATATGGAGCTCGTCTCCTCTCCCCCGCCCGCACAGCCCGAGAATACGGGATACGGATATTATACCGCTCCTCCGACCGAGCGCCCCGAGAGCGCGCCCGCGCCTGCGCCCGAACCGGAACCGGAGCCCGCGCCCAACGAGCGGGAATACCGCTCCGTCGTACAGCGCATCTATTCCCCGACGGTTCAAAACGACCGCGAGGACGAGGCGCCCCGCGCCGCCCGTTCGCTGGACGGCATCGACTTCCACGATCTCGAAGCCCGCGCCGCCCGCGACCGCATCCGCATCACCACGACGGGCTCGGGTTCCTTTGAAAAGCAGGAAGAGCGGTCGGAGAACATCGTCCACAAGGGAAAGGCGCTGTTTTTGAGCGCCATCGTGGTGTTCTTCCTCTGCGTCATCGAGGGCGCCGTCGCGCTCGCCGTCCGCACGCAGTTCGAGATCTCCATCTTCCTCCCCTACTTCATCTGGTGCATCGGGCTCGCCGTCCTTCTCATCACGGGGCTCGCGTACGCCAACCACTACGGAGAGAGGTCCATCCGCCGCGCAAACCACGCACTTCTCAATTCCATCGTGATCTATGTGCTGTGCGTGATCGTCGTGCTCATCGTGGCGCTCGCCGCCCGCATCGACTTTGCGAGCCTCGCCCTCTCCTCCTACGTCGTCGTTCCCGTCATTTTCCTCTTCGGCATCGTCGTATTCGGCATCTGCTACTATTTGCAGACCCGCCCCAAAGATTGAGCGAATCCAAAAAGAGGTCGGCTTATCGAAAGCCGACCTCTTTTTTAAGCAGTTTCAATGAACGCTTCCCGCGCCGAGGCGGTCCTGCGCGTACTGCGCCGCGCCGTACAGACCCGCGTCGTTGCCGAGCGCCGCGCACAGAAGATCGAGGGGCGCGAACGATTGGGGCGCATAGAGAAGCGGCTCTACCGCCCGCCGCAAGGGGACGATGAGCGCGTCGCCCTGCGCCGAAATGGCGCCGCCGATGAGAATCGCCTGCGGACGGAGCGCATTGGCGATGTTGGCGATGCCCTCCGCGAGGTCGGCGAAATATCCGCCGAGCACCTCCGAAGCGCATCCGTCGCCCGCCGCTTTTGCCGAAAAGACCGTCTCGCCGTTCGCCTGTTCGGGGGATGGAGCGAAGCGCCACAGCAAGCTGTCGCGGTGGTTCTCCATCGCCTCCCTCGTCCTCCGCACGAGCGACGAGGTGGAGGCATACCGCTCGAAACAGCCGCGTCTGCCGCAACTGCAAAGCTCTCCGCCCTGCCGAATGACCATGTGCCCGAATTCCCCGCCTGCGCCGCGGTACCCCTCGAAGAGCTTCCCGCCGAAAACGATCCCGCTTCCGACGCCCGTGCCGAGGGTGACGAGCACACAGCTCTCGTACCGTTTCCCCGCGCCGTACTTCGCCTCGCCGAGCGCCGCCGCGTTCGCGTCGTTGAGCAAGAAGGTCGGCTTCCCCGTAAAGCGGGAGACGAGCGCCGCAAGCGGCACGTCTCTCCACCCGAAGTTGGTCCATGAGACCACCGCTCCCCTCTCGCCGTCGATGACGCCCGGCGCTCCCACGCCGATGCCGTCGATATGCGAAAAGGAAACGCCCGCGAGCGTTGCCGTGCGCTCCGCGAGCGATGCGATATGCCGCGCCGTCTCCTCGGGCGTGTGCGCCGAAGAGGTGGGACAGGAGCTCTTCCCGAGCAAATTCTCGCCGCCCAAACAGGCGGCTTTGGCGGATATCCCGCCGAGATCGATTCCGATGATCATCACAGAAGAGGATTTTTATAGGAGCGGAGCCAATCGGGGACGCGCGCGACGAATTGCGCGTTGTCCTGTGTGCGTTTGAGCATGTCGAGGACTCCCGCGGTGTTCTCCGCAAGTCCGCGCTCGCGCAACTTGTAGATCGCCGAGAGTTCCTCTTTCGAGAGGAGGAGCTCCTCCTTCCGCGTGCCCGAGCGGCGAAGTTCGATCGCGGGGAAAACGCGCTTCTCCGCAAGCTCGCGGGAGAGGAACACGTCCGCGTTCCCCGTTCCCTTGAACTCCTCGTAGATCACGTCGTCCATGCGACTGCCCGTCTCCACGAGCGCCGTGGCGAGAATGGTGATACTGCCCGCCTCCGCCGTGTTGCGCGCCGCGCCGAAGAAGCGCTTGGGCTCGGCGAGCGCGCCCGCGTCCAGCCCGCCCGAGAGCGTCCTTCCCGAGCTCTCGATGATAGAGTTATATGCCCGCGTGAGCTTTGTGAGAGAATCCAGCAGAATGACGACGTCCTTCCCGAGTTCCACAATGCGCTTGGCGTGCGCCAACATGAGCGAGGCGGCGCGGACGTGATGCTCCGCCCCCTCGTCGAAGGTGGAAGAGACGATCTGCGCGTTCTCCACGCTCATGCGGAAATCGGTCACCTCCTCGGGGCGCTCGTCGATGAGCAGGACGATGAGGCACAGATCGCGGTGGTGTTCCGCGATGGCGCGCGCGACGGTTTTGAGCAAAGTCGTCTTGCCCGCCTTGGGAGGGGCGATGATGAGGGCGCGCTGTCCCTTGCCGATGGGCGCAAAGAGATCGAGGGTGCGGAGCGCGAGGTCGCCGTTCCCCTCCGAGAGGGCGAGCTTGCTGTTCGGATAGCACGCGGTGAGCGCGTCGAAATACGGTCTTGTTTCGTACCGCCCGATGGGCAGACCGTTGACGCTCAGAAGCTCGTCGATGGCGGCGGAATCGTTCTTCTGCCGCTCCTTTGCGGTACAGGCGACGAAGTCCCCTTCCCTCAGCTTCAACGAGCGGATCGCGGGCGCGGGGATGAAGATGTCCCCCTTGGAGGGCTGGCAGTTGCGATTGCGAAGAAAGCCGTATCCCCCCTGCGTGATCTCGAGGATTCCCGTGAGGACGGGCTCGCTGTAAATGCCCGGCTGTGCCTCGGGCGAGGAGACGCCCAGCGTCTGCGAATCGGAGAACTCCGCGGCGATCGCGTTCAGCTTCGCCAAGATGGCGGGCGCGACGAAATTCTGCTTGGGCGGCGCGCCCCGTCCCGTGGGCGGCTTGGGCTGTTCCTTCCCCGTGAGAATATCGGAAATGGAGTTGACAAGGTCCTCTTTATTGCTCGAAGAAGCGCGCAAAACGCCGTATTTCCGTCCGATCACGCGCAGATCGGACAAAGCAAGGGTATCGAGAAATTCCCGATACCTTTCCTCCGCAGTGATTGCGTCTTTCCCTTCACTCATTCCTTCACTCTCTCCATGACGATGATTTTCGTGCTCTCCTCCGTGAGATCGTCCCGCGAAAGTTCGATCTCGCTCCCGACCTTTTCCACCTCTTCTTCTTCGTGTTCGTCGTCGTCGAACAGGTCGGTAAATTCATCCACTTTGTCGAGGTCCATCTCCAACCCCTTCGTCTTGTAGTGCATGGGAATGACGATGGACGGCATGATGCGATCGACGTATTCCTTCGCCTGTTCCGCGTCGATGGTGTATGTGCCCCCGACGGGAATCAGCAGGACGTGCACGGGGAGCAACGTCTCGATGAGCGACGAGGAGCATTCCTCGCCGAGGTCGCCGAGGTGACACACTTCGAGCCCATCCATGCGGAACTTGAAGATGAGATTTTCCCCCCGCTTCGCCCCGTTTTTGTCGTCGTGATAGCTCTTGATCGCCTTGATGGTGACGCCGCCGACCTCGTACTTCCCCTCCTCGTTGATGACGACGGGATCGCCGCCCACGGCTTTCACGTTGCAGTGGTCATAGTGCCCGTGACTCACCGTGACGGCGTCTGCGGAAACGGACGGCATTCGGAATCCGATTTTTCCGTAGGGGTCTGTGACGATGCTCGTGCCCGTGCTCTCGGTAAAGACAAAGCACGAATGCCCAAGATAGCGTATTTTCATTTTTCCTCCGAACCGATGGATAGATCCAAATAGAAGTGACGCCGCATCTCTTCCGAGAACGACAGCGTATAAGAGAGCCGAATGCTCAGCCGCGACGCCCGCTCGCCGTAAAACAGCGACCTCGTATGGACGGGGATCCGCGTCTCCTCCCGCCCGCCGCAAACCGTCAAAACGGTATCGGCGGAACGCGTGAACACGGAATGAAGAGACAATTCTCCCTCCCGCCGCATCTCGAGCGACCCGTCGGCATAGGCAAGTTCCACGGCGTCCCCATCCTCGGTGTATCGGATGAGAAGGCGTTCGCCATGCAAAACCTCGCACCTGCCCGAAAAGACGCTCTTCGTGCCGAGCGTACGGGTCGTGATCGTGATCTCTGCATTCATCTTATTCCATTATAATACAATTTAATCGTCTTGTAAATAAATTCAGGGTAATTTTGTTCAAAATTCCCCCGCATTTTTGCTCAAAAATTCCCCGTGATAGCGCTTGCCCTCCCGAAGGAGTTCCCGCATGCTCTCCTCGTCCCCCGCAAGGAGCGCGCTCCGATAGGCGGAAAGAGCGGTCTCGAGGCGGGCGAGCTCCCCCACGAGCGCCTCGCGGTTGAGGAAGAAGAGCTCCGTCCACACGTTCTCGTCCAGAGAGGCGATGCGCGTCATGTCCTGAAAGCTCCCCCCCGTAAAGCCGAGGCAGTTGCCCGCCTCGGGCGTCTTGATGTAGGCGTTGGAGACGATGTGCGCGAGCTGGGAAGTGAGCGCGATCAAGCGGTCGTGCTCCGCCGCGGAACACACCACGAACCGCCCGAACCGCATGTCCTCCCCGAGTCGGCGGACGAGCGCGAATGCCTCGGGGTCGGTCGAGCCGTTCTTCACGAGAATGAGATTTTTCCCGTCGAAGAGCGCGGGACTCGCCGAGCGGATGCCCGTCGTCTCCTTGCCCGCCATCGGATGGATGCCGACGTAGCGGTAGCGGCGGGGCGCCGCGAGCACCGTGCGCTCGAGCTCCCCCTTGACGCCGCAGATATCCGAGACAACGCTGTTCTCGGGGAAGTTCCCCTCCGCGAGGAGGCGCAGCGTCACGCGGGGCGGGAGCGCGAGAAAGATCGCGTCGGCGCCCTCGAACGATGTCGCCTCGCCGTCGATATAGCCGTGCGCGAGCGCAAACTCGAGCGGCGCGCGCGAGCGATTCATCGCGTACACTTCGTGCCCCGCCCGCTTCAGACTCGCCGCCACCGAACCGCCGATGATTCCGAGCCCATAGACGATGATTCTCATTTTCCCGTGCTCCTTTTTTGGATAATTTCTCTTATTATGTCATGCATAGTACTTCGCAAAATGCGATTATAGCCATCCCATTGCCCAAGTGTATCGCCGAAGCGCCCTTCTTCGCGCCATATAGTCGGGCAAGATATGCTCCACATCGCGCCAGAATGCGGCGCTGTGATCGAAATGTTTTGAATGGCAAAGCTCATGGACGGCGAGATATTTTGCGAGAGATTCGGGCAAAAACGCACTGCGGAAGGTGAACGACAGGTTTCCCTTCGCGCTATACGAGCCCCATCTCCCCCGCGCACTGCCGACGCGAATAGAGGAATACCTGAACCCGTACTGCTGCGCGAGCGCCGCAACAAGACGGGTCATGCGCTCCCGCGTGAGCTTTTTCAGAAGCGAGATGAGCGCTTCCCGCCTCCCCTCGGCGGGAAGGAGGAGGCTGTCATCGGAGAGCGACGCCGTCCGCGCCGCTTGGATCGTCCTCTCCCGCCCGAGCACTTCAATCCGTTCGCCGTCGGCAAAGGCGGGTTCGGGCGTCCGTTCCGCGAGCTTCCTCTCCGCCCACTGCCGATGCTGTTCGGCGAACCGCTCGATCTCGCAAAGAGGCAGACGGAGCGGGGCGTACACGACTACCCCCTCGCTCCCCACGCGCATGGAGAGCGTCTTGCGGCGGCTTCGGACGAGCGTATAAAATTCGCCTTGCTTCGACATACCCGAATTGTACCATATTCGGCGCGATATTTCAAGAAGTTCGGCGGCAAAAATGCGTTCCCGCCGCAATTTCTTGACTCTCCGCCCGTTTCCATATATAATATGGGGCATGGAAGAATATCGCATCCGACGCTTCGTTGCGCCTTGCGAGCCCATCGTTTTGGATGTGCCCGCCTCCAAGAGTATTCTCAACCGTGCACTTCTCCTTGCCGCGCTCTCGCGGGGGGACGTCCTCCTTCGGGCGGGAACGTACGGGCAGGACACGCGCGACCTCCTCCGCTGTCTCGGCGCGCTCGGCGTGCGCATCGACGCGCACCCGCAGGGATTTACCGTGCACGGGACGGGCGGCTTCCCCCTCCGCCGCGCCTCGCTCGACGTGGGGAGCGCGGGCACCGCAGCACGCTTTCTGACGGCGGCGCTCGCCGTCTGCGGCGGCGATTACGAGCTCACCGCCTCGGAACAGATGAAAAGGCGCCCCATGCAATTGACGGAGGCGCTCGAACGGGCGGGCGTCCGCTTCGAATACCGCGGCGAGCGGGGGCATTTCCCCTTTGCGATTCATTCTGACGGTCTCTCGTCGCAGACCATCCGCATCGACACTTCCACCAGCACCCAATATGCGAGCGGACTGCTCCTCGCGGCGATCGCGGGAAAGGCGCCGCTCACCGTGGAGCTCACGGGTCCGCGCACGCAGGGAAGTTACATCGGCATTACGCTCGACCTTCTGCGCGCCTTCGGCGCACGGGTGGAACAGCGGGGGACCGCCGTCACCGTCTTTCCCGCGGAGCATGCCCCGCACGCATTTTCCGTGGAGCCCGACCTCTCGGGCGCCTGCTATTTCTATGCGCTCTCCCTCCTCGCGAATGCGAAGATCTGCGTTCGCGGCACGCGGCTGTCCACCTCGCAGGGAGACGTCGCCTTCCTCCGCCTTCTGGAACGGGCGGGCGTGCGGCTGACCGAGACGGAGGACGGCATCCTCGCCGACGGCAGCGGCGTGCGCTCCTATGACGGCTTCGAAACGGATGTGCGCGATTTCTCCGATCAGGCGCTCACCCTCGCCGCCCTCGCCCCCTTCGCCGCTTCGCCGAGCGTCCTTTACGGCGTCTCCCATATCCGCGCGCAGGAATGCGACCGCGTGGAGGCGATCGTCTCCAATCTCGCCCGTCTCGGCGTCCCCGCCTGTGCGGGCGAGGACGAGATCCGCATTTCTCCCGCCCCCATTCGGCAGGCGAGGATCCAAACCTTCCACGATCACCGCGTCGCCATGGCGTTCTCTCTCGTGGGAGCAAAGACGGGGCTCGTCTCGATCGACGACCCCGACTGCACCGCAAAGACGTTCGAAGGATATTTTTCTCTCCTCGACCGAATCACCCGCTGACAAACCCCGCCTCAATCCGCATAGATCTTGATGAAGTCGCACACCGCGGCGCTCGCGCGCCCCTCCGCGCCTTGGAAGCGGATGCGGAGGACGGTCTTCTCCCCGTCCGCGACCGTTTTCTTCCGCGCGCATTCCGCCGCAACTTCGGCGGGAATCGCGATCTCCCGCGTGTACTTCTCCTCGCCCATCGTATAGAGGAGGCGCTCCTCGAAGATCGTGCGTCCCCCTGCGGTGATGCGGAGCCATTTTCCGTTATCCTTCCGCCGAAGGGTGATAGAGAGCGTGTTCCTCTTCGCGGGGTCGATGGCGAGATCGTACCCGAAATATCCGCGCGGCGCGGCGTATCGGTACGTTCCCTCGGAGGTCACGCCGTGCGAGCGCTCCTCCTCGAGGGCATGCAGTTCGTCCGTCTCATATTGCCCATAACCCGGCTGGACGACGTCGAGGGGCTCCCGCGCCGCCTCCTCCGTCCGCTTCACGCGCACGCCGTTCTCCCATACATACTCCGAGAAGCGCAGATAGACGGCATACCGTTCGCGGTAGCGCTTGTAATGCAAACCGAACGTCAGCGGGCGGTCGGCGCCGCGCAGGTGAAAAAGCTCCCCCTCGCGGACGAGATAGGCGGACGGGTTCGCCAGCACATCCTCCACGTCGTCGAAATAGACGCGTTCGGAGCCTTTTTTTTGTTTGGGGATGGTCACGATGACCCCCGTCTCCCCCTCCCGCATATCCTCGTTGCCGAAGTCGGCGGAAAGCACGGCGCCGCCGTATCGGAAGGCGAACACGTCGGACGCGTCGGGCAGTCCCGCGAGCGTGACCGTCACGGGGAGACGGAGCGAGAGTTCGCAATCGCCCTCCACGCGGACGCGCAAAAATTTACCTTCGAGCCGCCCGCACGGCTCGTTGTTTCGCAAGAGCTCGGGCGCGCCCGCGCACCAATCGGGCACGCGGAGCAGGGCGTCGAAGGGCGCCCGCACGCCGCGGAACGCGATGCCGACGACATCGCAGAGGGGCAGATCGCAACGGATCTCCGCCTCCGCGAACGCCGTATGCGCGCGGCAGGCAAGATAGCGCGCCACGACGAGCTCCTCCCCTTGATAGAATACGGCGTCGCCGAGCTTGGTGAAGTTCTCCATCCCGCTCCCCGTACAGCACCAAAAGCGGTCGTACGGGCGGGAAAACACCTTGAAGAAGCCGCTCGCCATGGGCTGGAAATAGGTCGTCATGCCCGTTTCGGGATTTTGGGAGGCGAGAATGGCGTTCACGAACGCGTTGTCGTAATAGTCGAGGTAGCGCGCGTCGCCCGTCACCGAGAACAGCCCGCGCGCAAGTTTGAGCATATTATAGACGTTGCACGTCTCGCAATTGCAGTTGGTGCGCTCGCCGTCGAGCACGTCGTCCGCACCGAAGTGTTCCCATTCGGAATTGCCGCCCGTCACATAGGTATGGTGCTCCGTGACGGTGCGGAAAAAGGTCTCGGCGACCCGAAGATACCGCGTTTCGTCATGCTCCCCGCCATGCAGATACAGATAGCGGCGCAATGCGCCCAAGATCTTGGGGATGGTCATGTTGGCATGCAGATCTTTCAAGCCGTCCTTCCGTTCGGAGAGGATGACGTCGAACAGCTTCTCCTCGTCGAAGCGGTGCGCCGCCTCCGCGAACACGGACTCCCCCGTGCGCGCGTACAGTTCATAGAGGCATTCGTTCATGCCGCCGTACTCGACGGAGAGCACCCGTTTCGCCGTCCGCCCGTCCCAGCCGAGCGCACGGCGGGCGCACCACTGCCCCAGCCCGCGCGCGACCGCGAGCGCGGGCGCATAGCCCGTATAGCGGTGTGCGTCGAGAAGCCCCGCGAGCAATTTGTGCATGGTGTACCACGGCACCCACGCCTCCCGCTTGATGTTGGTCTTTCCACGTTCGACGTTCGAAAACTGCGCCTCCGCGCCGCCCGAAGCCGCGGGGACCGCTCCCCACAGGAAGCCCTCTCCCCCCTTCGAATGGCGCTGGCATTCCGAAAGCCCGTCCACCACGGCGCGGACGCGCGAGAGGAAGCTGTCCCGTTCGGCGCCCTCCGTCTCCGCACACGCTTGCGAAATGGCGGAGAGATAGTGCCCGAGCGTATGCCCACCGATCATCATGCTCTCCCAGCCGCCGTAGCGGACGTACGGCGTGGGAAGCCCCGCGTTCTCATAGAAGCCCGCGAGGAGCCGCCCCGTCTCCAACGAGAGCAGATATTCCCTCTCCCTCGCCTGAGCGTTTTTGCAATAGCCGTCCTCGACGCGGACGTCTGAAAGCGGCAATGGAATATATTTCATGGTATTAAAGTCGATGCCCATACCTTCCTCCCTCGGCTCCCGCCGCGCGGGCGGGACGCTCTTTCAAGTTTCGAGGATGCCCTCGCGGACGAGATAGTCCAAGAAGTATTCTATCCCCTCGGCAAGATCGCGATAGGTCGCGTCGAAATCCCCCGTGTACCACGGGTCCGCGATCGCGCGCGGATGCGGACTATAATCGAAGAGCAGGGAGACCTTCCCCGCATACTCGCCGAGGATGGCGCGCGCACGGGCGCGGTTCTCCTCGTCCATCCCGATGATATAGTCGAAGCGCGCTCCGTCGCCGCGCGTGAGGATGCGCGCGCGGTGCGGCACGAGCGGCACGCCGACCTCCGCAAGTTTTTTGACGGTGCCGCGATGCGGCGGGTTCCCGATCTCGTCGAAATGCGTCGCCGCCGAGGCGACGCTCATTTTCTCCTGCCAACCCCGCCGAACGATCTCATGCGCGAGCATGCTTTCCGCCATCGGCGAACGGCAGATATTGCCGTGGCATATAAATAAAACTTTCAACATGTTACGGTTTTTCATCCATTTTGCCCCAATGATCGAGGACTGGTCATGACTTTTCAATATATTTTATGAAAAATTTCCATGAAATATAAAAAATCGTGCCGAAAACAATTGCATTCGCAGACGGAATTTAGTATAATAGCCTCATGAAAGTTTTTGCAGAACGGCTCATGGAACTTAGGAAAGAAAGAGGCTTATCACAGGCGACGGTTGCGAGGGATCTGAGCGTCAGTTTGGGTATCGTATGCTATTGGGAAACCAATAAAAGTGACCCGACCGCATCGAACATTGCAAAGATTGCGCGTTACTTCAACGTCTCTGCCGATTATTTGCTTGGTCTTTCCGAGTGAGCGAAGTTACAACTTCATATTTTATCGGCATACCGACCGATCTTTTACGTATCACCGCAACCGCGGAGATTTTTTGAGATTCAAATTTGCCTTTCAATTCTGTTCCGAATCGGGACAGAATATATTTTTTCCTTCGGCATCCGCGGGCGGCTCCGTGCCTTCGTGCGCCTCCGCCGCGCCGTCCCCCTCTTCCCCTTCGGACCGTTCGGGAGCGGCGGCTTCCAGCCGTTCCTCCAATTCCCGCACCCCGCGGAGAGGAACTGTCTCCGCGCGGAACTCCCCCGAAAACCAGCCGAGGTAGCGCTTCGCCTCCGCCTGTGCCTCCCCGCCCGATTCTTCGGAGAGGACGAGGAGCCGTTCGAGCACCCGCTTCGCCTCCTCTTCCCTTCCCGCGTCGAGATGCGCTTGCGCCTCCAACAAAAGGAGCGCCCCATAGGCGGGCAAGTCCCCGCGCACGACGGGCGCTTGGAAGAGCACCTCCTGCGGAATCTCCCCGAAGGACCCGCGATAGAGATGCCCCTGCGCCTCCCACACATGCAACAAGACCTCCTCTTCGGGGTCTTTTTTGATGAGTCCCAAAAGCACCCTTCCGTCCGTTTTGCCCGCGGCGGTCTCCGCGGGGAAGAGCGCGATGAGCCCCTCGGCGAGGGAGAAGGCGCCGATCATGCCGAAGCAGATCATGACGACATGGCGCACGGTAAAGGCGACGGCGACGAGCACCGTCCCCACGATGAGATCGAGGAGGGCGCCGCCCAAGGTGTAGACGACGGCGCGGGTGCGCATGCGCCCTGCGCGCACGGGGTACATCTGCGTCTCCCCCGCCACGTTGGAGGGGCGAAAGGAGATCTTCCCCGCCGCGATCCGAAGCATCCCCACCGAAAAACTATGCGGGCGCATGCCGACGAGCAAGCCCGCGCACAGGTGCCCCGTTTCATGGAAGAGGACGGGCAACCCGATCACCACGGCGACCATGCCGAGAAAGTACATGAGAATCTGCATCGACGTGTCGCTCCCGAGGAAATACAGTGCGACGCAACAGCCGACCGCCCCCAGATACACGACCGAAACATAGAGAATGTAGAGGATCCTTTTCGTTCTACCGCTCATAAAAGCCCCCTCGCATAGAGATATCCTTCAAGGTTGTCCGAATCCGAAAACAGCACCTCGGGAAGCCCGAGCTCTTCCGCGAGCATGGAAAGAAGCAACGCCCCGCCCGCGATGATGTCGGCACGGCGGGCGTCCATCCCCGCCACCCCCTTTCTCTCCTCCGCGGAGAGAGAAAGAAGACGCTCCGCCTCTTCCCGAAGCCACGGCGCGGAGAGAACAAGACCATTCAGCGCCGCGCCGTCGTAGGCGCGAAGCCCGAGCTTGACCGAGGCGAGCGTGGAAGCCGTGCCGCCGATGGCATACACGGGCGGAACGATTCCGCTCCCCGCGACAGGTGCGATGGCACGCCCGATCTCCTCGCGGAGGCGGTCGGGATCGTCCGCACAGCGGTCGTAGAGGCGGACCGCGCCGACGGGGAGGCTGAGCGAAAGGGCGATCGTGCCGCCACGCCTGCACGCAAGTTCGGTGCTGGCGCCGCCGATATCTATGATACAGCCGTCGCCGTGCCCGAGCGCGCCGCAGAGCCCGAGCGCCGCCTCCTCCTCGCCCGAGACCACATCCACTTCCAAGCCGCACCTTGCGCGCACGAGCGCGAGAAAGGCTTCCCTGTTCTCCGCCGCGCGGACAGCCGCCGTCGCGAAGGCAAAGACGGAGGCGCCCTGCGCGCGTCCCTCCTCCGCAAATTCTTCCACCGCCCGAGCGGTCCGCTCCATCGCGCTCCCGTTGAGAAAGGGAGCGCGCGCGATTCCCTCGCCGAGCCGCGTGGTGCAAACCTTCTTATATAAAGTTTTTCCGTCCGCCCGAAGCATGAGGCGAACGGAATTGGAACCGATATCGATGACTGCCTGTTTCATGGACTTAGGGGGTATGATAGCCCTGCTCGAGGGCGAGATGGTACCGCCCCAGCTCGGATTCGTAAAAATCCAGATCGCGTTCGCCCTGCTCGACGAGCTGTTCGTACTCTTGGATCGAGCGGTCGAGATCGCGCGAGCGCCTGTTCTTCACGCCGATCTGCACAAACTGTACGATAAGCACAATGACGAGAAAGAGAATCAAGAGCACGCCGCCTACGGTTGCGCCGACGGCAATTCTCCTTGCTTTTTCTTCCGAAAGCGTCCACTTCTTTTCCATGACGTTTTTCCTTTTCGTATGCTTGCGATTCCATTATATATCATTCCCGCAAAAAAAGCAACGATTTTATGAAAACTTTTCAAATAGAGAAAAAGTCCCGCGGCGCACCCGAGACAGTGATAGACGCGGAGGTCGCCGAGTTCGAACAGGACCGCGAAAAAGAGATAGAGCGCGGTAAAGAGCATGCAAAAGACCGCGTCGGCGACCCAGCGCACCCACCCCGCGCGGAAGGGATAGCGGATGCAATAGACGATATCGTAGAGCACCCCGCCGACGACGCCGCAGATGAGGCACAGGAAAAAGGAGAAGATGGTCTCGCCCACTATTTGAGTATGCGGCGCAGACCGCCCCCCTTTGCTCCCCCGAACTTCACCGAGGCGATCTCCCCGCTCGCCGCGAAGTTCCCGCTCCCCTCGGAGAAGGAGAGAACTTTGAGCCGCGCGCCTTCGATGCGGACGCGCTTGCCGTTCACCGTAAGAAGGATGGCGCTCTCCGAAAAGCCGTCTACCGAGGAAACGCCCGTGAAGGTGAGCTTGGCTTGTTGTTCGATGGTGAGTACGCTCGGCTTGATCTCCTGCATGGCACTATTGTATGAGGCGCGAAGCGGAATCTTTCCAAAACAAGAAAAAACCCAAACAATTTTGGGTTTTTTGTCATATTATGCGTGACATAGTACTTTGCAAATCAGCCTAATTTCGCTTTTGCGCGCGCCTTTGCCCGCAATTCCCCATCCAGAATGCGCTTGCGGATGCGCACGTTCAAAGGCGTCACTTCGAGGAGCTCGTCCTCGCCGATGAATTCGAGCGCCTCTTCGAGGCTCAGCTTGCGCGGCGGGATGAGCCGAAGCGCGTCGTCCGCGGAGGAAGAGCGGGTGTTCGTGAGGTGCTTTTGTTTGCACACGTTCACGTTGATGTCCCCCTCCTTCGGCGCCACGCCGATGACCATTCCCTCATAGACGGGCGTGCCCGCGCCGATGAAGAGCGAGCCGCGCCCCTGCGCGTTGAACAGCCCGTAGGTGACCGCTTCCCCCGTCTCGAACGCGACGAGCGACCCCGTGAGTTTGCGCGTGATCTCCCCCTTATAGGGCTGATATTCGAAGAACACCGAGCTCATGACGCCCTCGCCCTTGGTGTCCGTCAGAAATTCGCTCTTGTAGCCGAACAGTCCCCGCGCGGGCACGAGGAATTCGAGGCGCATCCGCGAGCCCATCGCGCTCATGTGCACGAGCTCGCCCTTGCGCGTTCCCATGCTCTCGAACACCACGCCCGTGCCGTTCTCGGGGACGTCCACGATGAGGCGCTCCACGGGCTCATACCGTTCGCCGTCTATCTCCTTATAGAGAACTTTCGGCGCGCTGACCTGAAATTCGTACCCCTCGCGGCGCATCGTCTCGATGAGGATGCTGAGGTGCATCTCCCCGCGCCCGCTCACGCGGAACGAGTCGGTGCTGTCGGTGTCCTCGACGCGGAGAGACACATCGCGCAGGAGCTCCCGATACAGCCGCTCGCGCAGATGGCGGGTGGTGACAAACTTCCCCTCCTTCCCCGCGAAGGGCGAATCGTTGACGGAGAAGATCATCTCCACCGTCGGGTCGGAGATCTTCACGAAGGGCGCGGGTTCGACCGCATCGACCGCGCAGACGGTATCGCCG
Source organism: uncultured Clostridia bacterium (assembly GCA_947587085.1). Classification (GTDB taxonomy): domain Bacteria; phylum Bacillota; class Clostridia; order Christensenellales; family Borkfalkiaceae; genus Gallimonas. The sequence goes on from CANPXX010000006.1 coordinate 42,474, forward strand.
ATGTTGATCTTTTCGAGTCCCGAAAAGCATACGATGTCGCCCGCCTTGGCGCTCTCGCAGGGGACGCGTTCCAACCCCTCGATCTCATAGAGATTGACGAGCTTCCCGCGCAGATCGACGTCCTTTCGGTTATAGTTACAGACGGCGACCTCGGCGCCCGCGTGCGCAACGCCGCGCTCGATGCGTCCGATGCCGATGCGCCCCACATAGTCGTTGTAGTCGATGGACGAGACGAGCAGTTGCAGGGGCGCCGTCTCGTCGAGTTCGAGGGGCGGGAAGTGCGACAGGATGGTATCGAAGAGCGGTTTGAGGTCGGTCCCCTCCTCCTCGTCCGAGAGGGAGGAGGTGCCGCTCCTGCCCGAACAGAACACGAAGGGGCTCTCGAGCTGTTCGTCCGAGGCGTTGAGGTCCATGAGGAGTTCGAGCACCTCGTCCTCCACCTCCTTCACGCGCGCGTCGGGGCGGTCGATCTTGTTCACGACGATGATGAGCTTGTGCCCCATCTCGAGCGCCTTCTGCGTGACGAAGCGCGTCTGCGGCATGGGACCCTCCGCCGCGTCCACGAGGATGAGCACGCCCGAGACCATTTTCAGAACGCGCTCTACCTCGCCCGAAAAGTCGGCGTGCCCGGGCGTATCGATGATGTTGATCTTGACGCCGCGATAGTGGATGGAAGTGTTCTTCGCGAGGATGGTGATGCCGCGTTCCCGCTCCAGATCCCCGCTGTCCATCACGCGCTCTTCCACGACCTGGTTCTCGCGGAAGGTCCCGCCCTGCTTCAACATCTGATCGACGAGGGTGGTCTTGCCGTGATCGACGTGCGCAATGATGGCAATGTTTCTCAAATCTTCTCTGATCATAGGTTCCTCTTAAAAATCCAACGCAAATTATAATACATTTGCGCCCTTTTGACAACAAAAAAGAGGCGAAATCGAAAAATTTCCGCCCCTTTTTTCCAAGTACGGCAAAACCTTCGCCTTGCCCTCGCGGCACTACCGCCGCTTTTCCTCATAGTACAGCGTCACCGTGCGCGCGGCGGAAACGGAGACGCTCTCGGAATACAGCTTCGCATTCTCTTTATCGATTTCCTCTCGTTCAAATTCAACGATCAAAACCCGCTCCGTATCCAAATGCTCCAAATTATAATTATCCGCCTTGTAACTAAATGCAACCGCAACATAGGCATGGATTTCTTCGAGCGTATCGCCGTAACGAATCAACATCATATAGTTGCTTTTTGTGCAGGAGCCCATATAAAATGCCGAGGATACTGACGAATTTTCGGTCTTATATCCAAACAGAACCTCGGCGTTCTCGTATTCAGGAATTGGGTCTGCTTTATCCCGTATGTCATTCCCCTGGCAGCCGTCCTTTGCAAGTTTTTTCAAAACATTTTGCGCCAAGATTACAAATTGAGGGTCATCTTCTTCGGTTGACCTGTTACAATTCGAACTATCGAGTTTTTTTAGAGAATTTTTTTGATTTAAGGATTCTGCAAATTCATTTGGCGTCAACTTGTTTACCGTATAATCTACATTTATCTTAAAATAATCATAAGTCCTTGAATTGTTCAAGCTGGAGCAATAAGACCCAAACCCTAACCCGTCATCCTTGTCATTTACATGTGTTACTTTTATGAGTTCTAAGGTTACCCCATAATTTGCCTTTGTCAAAATGCTGTTGTCTGCTTTTAGCGTTTCCTCCAACGTCTTTGCAAGGAGCGGAATGTTGTATTTTCTTTGCCCGTTCACCGTCTCATAGACGTATTGGGCGACGTCTTTATAGGCGGGAAGCGTCAGCGCAACTGAGCCGACCTTGGAGAGCGCGTATTCGTCCTCCCCGACCTGCCACGCGACGCCCGCGTCGTCCGTGAAGTGCAGACGGATACCATCGGCTTGGAGCTCGCCCTCCGCATATGCCGTCCATGCGATGTCGCGAAGCGCTGCAAGACAGCTCTTGGAGGTCTCCCACACTTCGCCGTCTCCGCAAAAATCGCGCTCCCATGCGTCGCCGTTTTTGGCGATGATGTAGTTCTCCCCGCCCTTTTCCGCATAGTAGACGACCGTCCCCCCATCGGTGACCTTCACAAGATCGGAGGCATAGTCGTACTGCTTCCCGTTCGCCGTATAGCGATAATTGTCCTTCACCTGTTCGAGAAAGCGGTCGAGCCGCGCGACCGCGTCCGCAAGCGTCTCCTCTGCGTCCTCCTCGGGCTCCTCTGTCTTATCCCCGTCGGGCTCGGAAGGAGTCGAGGGATTGGACGGCGTGGACGGATTCGAAGGTGTGGAGGGATTCGACGGAGTCGATGGCGTGGATGGTGTGGACGGTGTGGTGGGCGTTTGAGGGGTCTGCGCCGAGGGATCTCCCCCGCCCGTACATGCGGCGATGCCGAAGCAGAGGCAAAGCGCGGTCAGCAGAGCAAACAAAACAAGCAAAAGTTTCTTTTTCATACAACACTCCTGAAAATAAAAAATAAGGACGCCTCAATATGAGACGCCCGCTTAGGGTATCCCATATTGTTGCGACACAATTGATTTCCTTTCGCTTCAACACACAGGAAAAAGGGATACACCTACGCCGAGGTTGTAACCTGTGTGTCAATGCTTTCAATTGTGTCGCATGTTCAGTATAGCATAGCGCGCGAATTTTTGCAAGTGTTTGGGGAATTTTTCATTGCCATTTCGACCGCCATACCTTCTTTTGTACTTCCAAGGACGCACAAGCGCGAAGTGGCGGAGGCGTAGCTCCAATTATGTCATTTGCCCGCCGCGCAGTGGCGCACAAGCGCGAAGCGCGAAGTAGCGGAGGCGTAGCTCCAATTATGTCATTTTGAGCGGAGGCGAAGCCGAAGTCGAAAAATCTCTACCGCATTATAGCAAGGTCGAGATGTTTCGACTCGAGCGCCCGCGCCCATTGGGCGCGGGCGCTCGGCTCAACATGACAAAAAGCAACGGCTTCGCCTTACGGCTACTTCAGCGCAAAGCGCGAAGCGCCGAAGCGAAGTAGCGGAGGCGAAGTAGCGGAGGCGAAGCTCCAACAATGACATTTTGCCCGCCGCGCATGCTCCCTTCTGTCATGCCGCCCGCCGCGTAGCTCCAATTATGTCATTTTGAGCGGAGGCGAAGCCGAAGTCGAAAAATCTCTACCGCATTATAAACAAGGTCGAGATG
>CANPXX010000007.1 GCA_947587085.1 uncultured Clostridia bacterium
TTTCCGTATCGCATGCCTTCCGGCATGCTTCAAGAATTTTGATTGCCTTACGTACTTTCGTTTCGCGATCGTCTGCCTCAGGCTCTCGCCCACAGCTTCCTCTCGCTACTCCGCGTTTGCTATACAGTTGTCAATCTCCGGCTTCCCCTTCTTCAGAAGGGGCTTACTCGCGGCAAACAAAGCCATCCCGCGAGACAGCTTACATATCATAGCACTTGTCTTGTGTTTCGTCAAGCGATTTTGAAAGCTATTTCGGACTTTTTTTCGGGAAAATGGGGAAAATTTGCTCCCCACTCTCCCCCATCGCATATCTATGGACGGGAGAAAAAAGAGGCACAAGATATGGACAGCCCCGCTCCCGCCGCGCGGACGCCCGACGCTCAATGGCAGCCCGAGCACTCCGAACATTTTCCCGAGCACTGTTTGGGAGGCTTGCCCGTGGCGGAATACACGCATCCGTTCCACACGCGTTCCGCCGCCCCGCCGCATGCGGGACAGCGCACGGGCTCGTCGAATCTGCGCACGAGCTCCTCGAACGTCTTTCCGCACTGTTCGCATCTGTATCCGAGAACGGGCATCTCACTCCTCCGGGCGGCGCCTGCGTTTTCGCCGAAGCTGGCGGGGCGCCTTCACTTTGATGGAATTGGAATAGCGCACGAGGAACACCGCCGAGACGACGGAGACGACGAGCGCGAGCGATACGATCACCCAGAATCCCCACGGTCCCATCCCCTCGAAGGGGACCTGCACGTTCATGCCCCAAAAACTTGCGATGAGGGTGGGGATGGAGATGACGAAGGTGATGACGGCGAGCAGCTTCATCACGATATTGAGGTTGTTGGAAATGACGGAGGCGAAGGCGTCCATCGTGCCCGAGAGGATGTCGCGGTAGATGTTGCACATCTCCATCGCCTGTCCCAATTCGATGGTCACGTCGTCGAAATAATCGCGGTAGTCCTCGTTCTCGGCGACCTCGCGGAGCCGCCCCACCTTGTTGTACACGCTGATGTTCGCGCTGAGCGACGTGGAGAAATAGACGAGGGAATTCTCCAATTCGAGGAGCTGGATGAGCTCCTTGTTCTTCATGGAGCGGTGGAGCTCCGCCTGCACGCGGTGCGACTTCTTGTCGATCTGGCGGAGGTTGGAGAGAAAGCGTTTGGCGTTCCCCATCATGAATGACAGGAGGAACTGCACGGGGTCGGACGTGGAGACCGCCATGCGGTCGGAGATGAAATCTCCGAGCACGGAGTTGCCGCGCAGGGACACCGTGACGACGCACCTGCCGTTAAAGAGCACCCCCATAGGGATGGTCTCATAGGAGTCCCCCTCGTCGGTATCGGTGATGATGGGCGTATCCATGATGCAGAGGAGCGTCCCTTCGTCGCGCTCCACACGGCTGGTCTCCTCTTCATCGAGCGCCGCTTTGAGCATCTCTTCGGGGATGCCCGTGAGCGCGCTGGCGTCCTCCACCTCATCGTCGGTGGGATTGACGAGATCGACCCAGCACCCCTCTTCGAAGGCGGGGAGCCGTTCGGTATCCCGGTCGAGTTCGGATTTGAAAAATTTGATCATAGGCGTTTCCCTTCTTCGGTTTTTTTGCAAAACAAAAGCGCACGGAAATGCTCTCCGTGCGCCGGGAATCGCTCCGCTTCGCTATGCGCAGGCGCGCCCCAACCGAGATCCGCACGAGAGATCTTCCGTTATTTCATTACTTCGGTTGTTTGGCGCAGCGTCCATTTTCTTCTCCCTCTGAAAAAGTACCTCTATTATACCCGCTTCCCCGCGGTTTGGCAACTGTTTTTCATAAGAATTTTCAAATGACGCACAATCCGTCCGTGAACGACGTGAACAACCCCGCGACGTTCGCGCCCGCGCGGCGGAAGCAATCGATGAGATCGTCGGGCGAGGCGAGCTTGCCCTCGTACGTCTCCTTGTACCGTTTGAGCGCCGCATAGAACCGCTTCTCCCCCGCCACCTCCTTCACGCGGTCGAAGAGGATGACCCCCTTGTCGTAGGCGATGTTGCGGTATTCGTACTCCCCCGAGAAGGCGGTGAGCGGACGGTCCATGGTGGTATCCGCGCCGCCGTTCACCTGAGAATACACCGAGAAGAAGGCGCGGTAGGAGCTCTCCGAAGCCGCGACCGCCTCGGCGTACGTCGTTCCGTAGTCGGGATGGGCTCCCAAAAAGAGGGCGGCAGAGAACTCCGCGAGCCCCTCGTCCTGCCACGCGTGCTCGAATTGGTTGCTCCCCACCATGGCGTACCACCATTGGTGCGCCGTCTCGTGGGCTATGACCGCCGCCTTCTCCGACGGACGCGTGCCCGTCGCGATCCACGAGAGCGCGGGATACTCCATGCCGCCGTAGGCGAAGTCGGTCTCCGCCACCACATAGCGCGGATAGGCGTACGCGCCGAACGTTTCGCCGAAATAGGAGAGCGACTGCGCCGCGACGGCGAGGGCGGTCTCGGGCGAAGGGTCCTTATAATAATAATATGCGACCTCCACGCCGTTTGCATCCGACGTGATGCAGTTGTACTGCGTGCCGAGCACAAAGGCGATGTCGCGCACGTTCTCGGCGACGACGTGGCATTGCTTCTTCCCGTCCGCCGCCGTCTCCTCGGCGGGGAAGCCCGAGATGACGGTGTAATTCTCGGGCACGGTGAGCGTCACGTCGTAATCGGCGCAGGCGCTCACGAAGGGATCGCCGTTGTAGGAATAGACGTATTCCTCGAACCCCTCCTCGCCGAGCGCGCACAGGACGGGATAGAAGTTGGCGAGGTTCACAGACCCCCGCGTGACGCCGAGCCGATGGTTCACTTCGGCGAGCTCCACCTCGAAGGAGAGGGAGACGGTCGCCGTCTCGCCCTTGCCGAGCGGCTCGTTGAGGGCGACGGAGAGGATGTTCGCGTCCTCGCCGCCCCCCGAGAAGCTCTTCGCGCCCGAGAGCCCCGTGATGTCGATCTCGCCGTAGCTCATGCCGCGGTAGTACGCCGAGAGATAGAGCGAGGAGACGGGCGCGTACTTCGCCCCCTCGCGGAAGGCGTTGGGCCAGAGCTGGAATTTGAGTTCGTCGAACACGAGCTCGGTCTCGTTGGAAAACCGCACCGTCATATCGCCCGTGAGTTTGTGTTCGGACGGGAAGTACTCCGCGGCGATGGTATAGCCGCTCGGCGGGGCGGGCTCGGGCGAACAGGAGGGAAATACGGCGGCGGACAGGAGCACCGCCGCGCACATCGCACAGCTCAAAATTTTGCGCATAAAAAATAACCTCCCAACGGCTTGACCGTTGACAGGTTATTCATATGAAAGGTATCGTCCGATTATTCGCCCTTCTCTTCGGCGGGCGCCGCGGGCTCGGATGCTTCCGCCGCGGGCTCCCCGACGACAGGCTCCTCTGCGGGCGCTTCGGCGGGTGCTTCAACGGACACGGGCGCCTCGGCGGGCGCTTCCACAGGCGCTTCGGCGACCGCCTCTGCGGGCGCTTCGACGGGCGCGGGCGCTTCGGAGGCGGGAAGGCGCACGGGGGGAACGGGCACGGGCTTGCCCTGTGCCGCGAGCTTTTGGCGGAGCAGGTAGTTCTTCATCAGCTTGCGCACGTTATGGATGGAGCCGCGGTAGAAGTTCCCCGCGAAATCCACGACATAGAGGCGCAACACGCCGAGATGCTTGCCGCGGGGCGTATCCACGAGCACGAGGGAGAGCTCCTCCTCGCTGAGGCGGAAGGTGACGGAGCTCCTCTGCTCGATGACGATGCGGGAGCTGTCCGTGAACGCCTTCTTGCGGCGGAAGAGGGGGGTGAGGTCGAAGTTCACCTTGCCGTTGCGGATGCCGATCTCGGCGATCCCGATGTCGTTGATGGACTTGTTCCCCACCGTGAGTTCGGCGTAATTTTCACGCGTGATCGGGTCGGTGGAATAGAACCCCAACATTTTGAGACGCTGTACCGCGATGCGGTTGCGCAGGCTCAGCACAAGGACGAGCACGACGACGAGGATGGCGACGGTCAGCACGCCCGAAACGAGAGCAATGAGTCCCGCGCTTTCGTTCAACCATTCCATGATATTCCCTCCGAAGGATGATGAAAATATTATACGCCGCCCCCGCGGGAAATGCAAGAATTTTCGCGGAGTTTTCCGAAAAAATCTTTTGAGTGCAAATGAGTGCAAAAAAGAAGGGCAAGCAAAAGGAGACGGGCTGTCCGTCTCCTTCTCGTTACTTTTCGCTCAGCGTCCCTTCAAGATATGCCGCGGGATCGACGTTCTTCTCTCCCATCTTCATCTCGAGGTGGAGATGGGGTCCCGAGAACGCCTCCGAGCCGTACGCCTCGGCGACCGTTCCGATCTTCTGCCCCGCGGACACCGTATCTCCCACGAGGAGGGATTGGTCGGGCTCCACGAAGCGGTACAGGGAACGGAGCCCGTCGGCGTGCCGCACCACGATGAGATTGCCCGTCTCCTCGCTGTAACTGATGTTCTCGACGACGCCCTGTGCGACCGCGCGCACCTCGGTGCCCGCCTCCGCCGCATAGTCGATGCCCTCGTGATGATACCACCACCCGACCGTCTCGTTGTTGTAGATGTCGTCGTACTCCGCGAGGTATTGGGTGGAAGTGACGGGCGCGACAAAGGTCACCTCATCGCCGCTCGAGGGCGTATCGGGTTCGACGGGATCCTTCTGGGGATCGTCGTTCCCGCCGCTCGAGGGCGTATCGGGTTCGACGGGATCCTTCTGCGGAGCGTCGCCCTGATCGCCCGGCGTCGTCCCCGCGGGCGTGTCGTCGGGCGGGATGTCGAGCGTCTGGCGGCTGTTCGTCACGAAATACACCGTGAGCACCGTTGCCGCGGCGAGCAGCAACACGCAGATTCCCATGATCAGATAGTAAATAATTCTCTTTTTGCTCTTCGTCTTTTCTTCTTTCATGATCTCCTCCGAAAAAATGGTATGTAGATGATTGACGGCATGTCCCCGTTTTATACGGAGATTTTCAAAAACCTCCGAAGATGAGAGGGGTCCCCGCCGCCGTCTGCCCATCCCGCACGGCGATGTGCAGATTGATGCGCTCCCCCGCGACCCGCACGCCCTGCCCGAGGAAGGGGGAGAATAGGTAATAGCTCGTCACGCCCGCCGCCTCCTCGCAAAACACGAGCTCGGCGCAAAAGCGCGCGCGGAGCGCCTCGTAGCAGTCCCCCTCGTAGACGGCGCTCTCCCCCGCCGCGGCGAGGAGAAGGGGCTCCTCGGAACAGACGATCTCCCCGTTTGAAGAGGGCGCGCCGTAATATTCGTACCGCACCGCTCCCCCGAACGCGGGCGAGAGATGCAGGAGAAAGACGGCGCCCGCGAGGACCGCCGCGGAGGCGGCCTGCACCGCCGCCTTCAACCATATCCGCAATCTGCGCATCAAAAAAATCCTCCCGAATCTTCGGAAGGATTATGGTCGGCGCCCTCTCTTTTTATACCCCGCGGCGGACGCCGCGGGGAGATCTTTTTTCGCTCAATCCCAGCCGAGGCGCTCCCCGCCGAGAATGTGGATGTGCAGGTGGGGCACCGTCTGCCCCGCGCTCTCGCCCTGGTTGACGACGAGGCGGTAGCCCTCCCCGAGCCCCAGCGCGGGCGCGAGCGAGGCGATTTTCAGGAGCGCCCGCCCGAGCATCTCCCCCTGCCCTGCGTCCGCCTCCGCAAGGTGCGCGAAGTGTTCCCGCGGCACGCACAGAAGGTGGATCTTCGCCTTGGGGGCGATGTCCTTGAAGATGACGATCTCGTCGTCCTCGTACACCCTTGCGGACGGAATCTCGCCCGCTACGATCTTGCAAAAGATACAATCCATATTTCATCCTCCTCCGGTCCTACCGGTATTCTTCCAAAATGACCGCGCCGAAGCCCCCCTCTCTTCTCTCTGTGAGGCGCACGCGCGCGAGCATGCCCTCCCGCGCGCCCTCCGCCTCGACGCGGATGTACTGTTCGGTGTAGCCGCCCTCCGATTCGAAGAGGGCGACCGCCTCCTCCCCCTCGAAGGCGGTGAGAAAGCGCGCTTCCTGTTCGGCGCACGCCGCCGCCATGCGCGCCATGCGCTCGCGCTTGACTTCGGCGGGAAGGTCTCGAAGTTTCGCCGCCGCCGTCCCCGCCCGCGGCGAGAAGGGGAAGGCGTGCACGCGCAAAAAGTTTGCCTCCTTCACGATGGAGAGCGATTGCAGGAAGTCCTCCTCCGTCTCGGTTGGATAGCCCACGATGATGTCGGTTGTGACCGCGCCGCGCGGGAAACGGCCGTAGATCTTGCGGACGGCGCCGAGGTACTCCTCCCGCGAATAGCGGCGGTTCATGGCGCGGAGCACCCGCGTGGAACCGCTCTGCAGCGACAGGTGGAAATGGGGCGCCACGTTCCCCCCCTCGACCGCGTCGAGGAGGCGGTCGGTGACGGCGCCCGCCTCCAACGAGCCGAGACGGATACGCGCGGGGAGCTGTCCGAGCCGCACGAGGAGCGCCGCGAGGTCGGTCTCGCCGTCCCGATACGAACTCAGGTCCACCCCCGTGAGGACGATCTCCTTCGCGTCCGAGGCGCGCGCCTCCTCCACGATGCTCTCCCATCCGCGCGAGCGCGACCGCCCTCTCAGATAGGGGATGATGCAGTACGAACAGAAGCGGTCGCACCCGTCCTGTACGCGGAGCAGGGCGCGCGTGCGCGTGCGCTTGGGGGCGGGGAGCTCGCAGAAGGCGCGCTCCTCCTCCCGCTCCGTCCCGTGCGCGCCGATGAGGTCGGGGAGTCTGTCCTTCCGCATGGCGCCCGCCACGAAGGTGACCCCCTCGCGGGCGGAGAATGCAGACGGGTCGCGCTGGGAGGCGCATCCGAACACGATGACGGGCGCCGCGGGATTGAATTTCCTCAGCCGCGCCACCGCCTGTCTGCTCTTCCGCTCCGCCTCCGCCGTGACGGCGCAGGTGTTGAGGAAGTAGACGTCGGCATACCCCGGCTCCTCCGTCGTCTCATAGCCGCGCCCTTCGAGCGCACGCATGAGGGAGGCGCTCTCCGCTTCGTTCATCTTGCACCCGAGGGTGAACACGCACGCCTTCATCCGAGTTCTCCCGCCTTCTTCATGACGACCGCCAAGAGGGCGATCGCCGCCGTCTCGGCGCGCAGGATGCGCTTGCCGAGGGAGACGCCGCGGTAGCCCTTCTTTCGAGCAAGTGCGAACTCCTCCTCCGAGAAGCCGCCCTCGCTCCCCACGACAAGGCAGTACGAGCCGCCCATGTCCGCGATTCCCCCCTCGCTCTCCCGCAAAAATTCGCAGGCGAACAGCTTGTCCGAGTACACCATGCCCGCATCGAGCGCCATGTCGAGGGTCTCGAAATACAAAATCGAGGGCACCCGTGCCCGCAGACACTGTTTTGCCGCCTCCCGCGCCACGCGGCGCAGCCGCTCTAACTTGTTGTCGTTCATATAGGCGGAACAGTACCGCGACGAGAACACGCCGATCGCGTTCACGCCCAGCTCGGTCGCCTTCTGCACGACGAGCTCCGTCTTGTCTCCTTTGAGCGCGCCGACGAGCAGACACACGTCCGCCCGCGGTTCGCGTTCGGAGGGCGCATGCCCGAGCACATGCAGGGTGAGCGCGCCGCGCGTTGCCGCCGCGACGATCGCCGAATACTCCTCGCCGCTGCCGTCGAGGAGGGTGACCTCGTCCCCCGCGCCGAGGCGCAAAACGTCCTTGGCGTGGCGGTATTCGTCGCCCGTGAGGACGACCTCCTCCGCGATCTTTTCCACGAAGAACCGATGCGGCGTCGCCATCACGCTCTCTCCTTCAACACGAGCGCGCACCACTCGCCGCGCCGCTCTTCACGGACGGGGAAGAGCCCCGCCGCCCCGAATGCCGCCTTCACCTTCTCCATCCTGTCGGGCAGGATGCCCGAGAGAATGACCGTTCCGCCCTCTTTCAGACGGGCGGGCAGGGCGGGCGCGAGCCGCACCAAGATCTCCGCCGTGATGTTGGCGAGGACGAGGTCCGCGCGCACCTCCGCCCCGTCCGCAAGATCGCCCTGTTCGATGACCGTCTTGTCCCCCACGCCGTTCCTTTCGGCGTTGTGCGCGGCGCTCTCGACGGCGATGGGGTCGATGTCGGTGAGATAGCATCGCTTTGCCCCCAGCTTTGCCGCCGCGATTCCGAGGATGCCGCTCCCGCACCCGACGTCGAGCACCACGTCGCCCCCGCGAAGATAGTCCTGCATGAGCTCCGCGCACATCGCCGTCGTCTCGTGCTCGCCCGTGCCGAACGCCATGTTCGAATCGAGGAGAACGACCCTCTCGTCAGGCGCCGCGTCGTATCCGATCCACTCGGGCACGGCGACGACCTTCCCCAAATGGATGGGACGGAAGTGCTTCTTCCAGATGTCGATCCAATCGTCGCCGTCGATCTCGCGCACGCTCTCCTCGAGGGTGCCGAATCGGATGGCGCCCGCCGCCCTGTCGCGGCAGGCGTAAATCTCTCGCATGATCTCGGGGACCGCCGCCTCCTCTTTCAGAAACGCCTTGACGAGCACGTCCTCCCCGCGGGCGCGCACGCTCTCGTCGAGATAGTCCCAAAAGACGCCGCTCTTCCCGCTCTGCAGGGCGATGACGTCGGCGAGGTCGGAGACGGCGACCCCGCCCTCCGAGTAGTTCCAAAGGACGTCGCAGACGAGCTCGCTCGCCTCGCTCGTCGTATGTACGGTGAGTTCGATGTATTTCATATGCGCTATTATAAGCGCAAGAAGGGAAAATGTCAATCGAATCAAAAGACCGCCTGCAAAGAGGCGGTCCTTCCAGAGCTTGCTTTATTCGGACACGGTGGGAAGCGTGAGCTCCGTCGCCGCGTACGAGATCCCGAACGAGTAGGTGTAGGACATCTTGATGCCCTCCTCTTCCCCTTCGGAGATGAGCACGAAGGCGACGAGCTTTCCGTCCGCATTAAACTTGTAGTTGAGCGATATGCCCTCGATCGCCTCTTTGAGGATGTAGCCCTTCTCCTCCTCGCTGTACACGCAGCTGTCGAACTCCCACTCCGTGACGGCGCTCATGAGTCCCCTCGAAAAGTCGAGAGAACCGGACGCCGTTTTCGTCCATTTCCCGTCCTCTTTCCGATAGACGGAAATGCCCTGCGCCGTCTTTTCATAGTACTGCTCTTCGGTCTCTCCGAATTCCCCGCCGGGCATCCCTATCGCCGACGCGACCGCTTCGAGCGCCTTGTCTCCCTCCGTCTTTGAGTTGCTCTTCAAGTATTCCTTGGCGCCGTCCTTCACCCCGCGCTGTTCTTGGATCACCGAGAACTTCCCGCTAACCGTCTGCCCCTCATGCTCGGGATCGGGGAAGGAGCTGAATTCATACGACACCGTAAGCGAGGCATCGACCGTGTATTGCGCGTCGTCCTTTTGGAAGTACTCCATCGCCGACGTCCACTGCGCCGCGGTGACCTCGCTCCCCTCTACCTTCTCGGGGGAGGGAGTCTTCGCCTCGCCGCACGCCGCAAAGCCGATGCACATCGCGCCCGCGAGCGCCACCGCCATCATCGTTGCAAATTTCTTGTTCATGGTTGTTTCTCCTTTTTTCATTGGTTACATTTATTATACCCCCCCCCGGGATTTGTCAACTCTTTTAACGCATTTGTGAGAAAATTTCATAAAAAATTTTTTGGAGATGCGTTGACGCGGAATAAAGCACACCCCCGCCTTTGCCCCGCCGCGCCGCACCGATTGCACACAAGGCGCGGAATGCGCCGCCCGACGCGAGACGCCTATTGTAGAACACGCGCAAAGCTTTCTATAATGTCATGCCGCCCCGCGCATACGCTCTTTTGTCATTTTGAGCGGAGGCGAAGCCGAAGTCGAAAAATCTCTACCTTGTTATAATGTGGTAGAGATGCCTCGACAGGCTCGGCATGACATTAGAGGACAAGGGCACGGTTTACCCATTCTATTAAATTGACTCGCGCGGAGCAAAATCGCATTTTGCGGAGCGCGCCTCAATTTGCGCGGCTCGTCCGCGCTTGTTGTCAGAGCAAGCGACAGAGAGCCCCAAACTTGTTTCCCATCCCCGCCAATTTCCGTCGCGAAATTCTTTGCCCTTATTATAAGAACACGCGCGATGAAATCGCGCGTGTCTATTCGATGAAGAATTTCGCGAAATGTTTCTATGAAGAATTTCGCGAAAAACTCGCTTAGGTTTTTTTATACGCGTCCTTGCCGTAGAGGGCGGAGAGGTCGTCGGCGTACCGTTTGGACCGCTCGAATTGTTTCAGTTCGTACCCGTCTGTCGCCTCGAGGAGGGCGCGCTTTTGCTCCTTGGAGAGCTTGGTGGGGACCTCCACGAACACCCTCAGATACAGGTTGCCCGTACCCGCGCGCGACTTGATGCCCTTGCCGCGGACGGTGAACGTGGTGTCCGACTGCGTCCCCTCGGGGATGTTGTAGTCGAAGGCGTCGTCGAGGTCGGGAACGCGCACCGTCCCGCCCAATGCCGCCGTGCGGAAGGGGATGGGAAGATCGACGTACAGGTCCATATTCTTGCGGCGGAAGAGCTTATGCGGCTCCACGCGGAACACCACGATGAGGTCGCCCGCGGCGCCCCCCTCCGTGCTTGCCTGCCCATACCCGCGCTTGCGGATGTACGAATCAGTATCCGCGCCCGCGGGGATGTCGAGCGTGAGCTTGGTCTCCCTGCGGAGCGCCCCCTTGCCCTTGCATTCGGGGCACTTCTCGGTGATGATCTTGCCGCGCCCGCCGCAATCCGGGCATGCGCCCACGCGGACGGTGGTGCCGAACATGGTCTCCTGTTTGAAGCGGACCTGCCCCCTGCCCTGACACTTGGGGCACGTCTTATACGCCGAGCCGTCCTTGGCGCCCGTCCCCCTGCACGCGGGGCAGGGCTCGTTGCGGAAGTAGTTGACCTCCTTCCTGCACCCCTTCGCCGCGTCCATGAAGGAGAGCGTCATGCGGAGCTGGATGTCCTCGCCCGTGGTATCCCGTTGGACGGACGCCCCTCCGCCGAAGCCCTGAAAAATGGAGCCGAAGATGTCCTCGAAGCCGCCGAATCCGCCGAAGCCGCCCCCGCCGAAGCCGCCGCCCATGCCGCCCATGCCGGGGTGCTCCCGCTCATAGTCGTATGCGGCGCGCTTCTGCTTGTCGGAGAGCACTTCGTTCGCCTCGTTGATCTCCTTGAACTTCTCGGCGGCGAGCTTATCGCCCGGATGCAGATCGGGGTGATATTGCTTGACGAGCTTTTTATACGCCGCCTTGATCTCCTCCTCCGAGGCGTCCTTCTTCACGCCGAGAACTTCGTAATAATCTTTCTTGTCAGCCATACTGTTTTCCCGCGAAGGGGAAGCCGACCGAGCGGCTCCCCCATCTCATAGCGTTCGCTTCGCCGCATGTCTGCGGCTTCTGCGGTCATTCCTTGTCAAAACCGACGACCGTTTGCGTCCCTGCCGCCGAAACGGCGGCGGGCTTCACTGGTGGAACTCTTCGTCGCCGCCGTTCGGCGCGCCGTCCGCGCCGCCCGCACCCGCCGCGCCGCTCTGGTACAGCTTTGCGATGACGGGCTGGATGCGCTTGGAGAGCTCCTCGAATGCCGCGTTGTACTTCTCCTCGTCGTCGCTTTCGAGGTCCTTCTTCGCCTCGTCCACCGCCGACTGCAACGTCGCCTTGTCCTCCTCGGAGAGCTTGCCCTCGCTATCTTTGAGAGTCTGCTCCACCGAGAAGATGAGCCCGTCGAGCTTGTTCCTTGCCTCCACCTTCGCCTTGCGCTTCTTGTCCTCCTCGGCGTACTGCTCGGCGTCCTTGACCGCCTTGTTGATCTCGTCCTCGGAGAGGTTGGTGGAGGAAGTGATGGTGATGTCGGTAGACTTGCCCGTGCCGAGGTCCTTCGCCTCCACGTGCACGATGCCGTTGGCGTCCACGTCGAAGGTGACTTCGATCTGCGGGATGCCGCGGGGCGCGGGCGCGATGCCCGTGAGCATGAACCTGCCCATCGTCTTGTTGTCGCGGCAGAACTCGCGCTCGCCCTGCAGGATGTGGATCTCCACGCTCGTCTGATTGTCCGCCGCGGTGGAGAACACCTGCGACTTCTTGACGGGGATGGTCGTGTTCCTGTCGATGAGGCGGGTGAACACGCCGCCCAGCGTCTCGATGCCGAGCGAAAGGGGCATGACGTCGAGCAGAAGGACGTCCTTCACCTCGCCCGTGAGCACGCCGCCCTGAATCGCCGCGCCGACCGCGACGCATTCGTCGGGATTGATGCCCTTGAAGGGTTCCTTCCCCGTGAGCTCCTTCACCTTGGCGACCACGCAGGGAACGCGCGTGGAGCCGCCCACGAGGATGACCTTATCGATGTCGTTATAGGAGAGCCCCGCGTCCTTCATGGCGAGGCGCATGGGCTCCGCCGTCTTTTCCACGAGGTCGGCGATGAGCGCCTCGAACTTGTTGCGCGTGATCTCGAGCTCGAGGTGCGCGGGACCTGCGTCCGTCATGGAGATGAAGGGAAGGGAGACGGAGGTCTGGTTCATGCCCGAGAGCTCGATCTTCGCCTTCTCGGCTGCCTCTTTGAGCCGTTGCATCGCCATCTTGTCCTTGGAGAGGTCCACGCCGTGGCTCTTCTTGAACTCCTCCACCATGTAGTCCATGAGGCGCTTATCGAAGTCGTCGCCGCCGAGCATGTTGTTGCCGTTGGTCGCGAGCACTTCGAATACGCCGTCCGAAATTTCGAGGATGGAGACGTCGAAGGTGCCGCCGCCGAGGTCGTAGATCATGACCTTGCTGTTCTCCTTCTCCTTGTCCAGCCCGTACGAGAGCGCCGCCGCCGTGGGCTCGTTGATGATGCGGAGCACGTTGAGCCCCGCGATCTTGCCCGCGTCCTTGGTCGCCTGCCGCTGGGCGTCGGTGAAGTAGGCGGGGCAGGTGATGACGGCGTCCGTCACCTTTCCGCCAAGATATGCCTCCGCGTCCGCTTTGAGCTTGGAGAGGATCATCGCCGAGATCTCCTGCGGCGAATAGCTCTTCTCGTCGATCTTCACCTTATAATCCGATCCCATCCTGCGCTTGATGGAGATCACCGTCTTGTCGGGATTGGCGACAGCCTGCCGCTTCGCCACCTGTCCGACGACGCGGGATCCGTCCTTCTGGAAGGCGACGACGGAAGGCGTCGTGCGGCTCCCCTCCGCGTTCGCGATGACGACGGGCTCGCCCCCCTCCATGACCGCTACGCACGAATTGGTCGTGCCTAAATCGATACCGATTACCTTTGACATTTTATTCACCTCTACTCGAATTTTTTCTTTGAACGTCCCTCGCGGGACGGCGCGCCCGCCTCTGAGCGGGACGTATCCCGAAATTATTTCGCCACGACGACCTGCGCGAAGCGCAACACCTTGCCGCCCTGTTCGTATCCTTTGAGATACACTTCGCGGACGGTGCCGCTCTCCTCCCCCTCCGCGGGGTCCACCGCCATGATCGCCTCGCACTTCTCGGCGTCGAAGGGCTCGCCGACGGGGCAAATGCAGGTGATGCCCTCCTCTTCGAGCACCTTCCCGAACGCGGTCAGCACCATTTCGATGCCGCGGCGCGTCCCGTCCTCCTTACAGCTTTTGAGGGCGCGCTCGAGATTGTCGCCCACGGGGAAGAGCTTGGAGACGACGTCCGCCCGCCCGTCCCGATAGCGTTGCGCGGAGAGCCCGTTGGTGCGGCGGCGATAGTTCTCGTACTCCGCCGTGACCGAATACCACTTGCGCTTGAAGTCCTCCGCCTGCGCCTTCGCCTCCTCGAGCTCGTTTTGGACATCAGACGCGGTCTCTTCCGCCTCCGCGGGCTGCGAAGCGGACTCTTCGGTCACCGCCTCTGCGGCGCCGTCGGACCCTTTTGCCACCGCCTCTGCGGCGCCGTCGGGCTGTTCGCTCGCGGGCGCGGCTTCCTGCTTGTCTTTTTCCTTGTTTTTCACTTTCCTACCGCCGTTTTTATGCTCTTTGAACATTCTTAATATAATGTAAAAACCGCACGGCTAAACGGGTTTCGGGAAAATTTTCCGAAATTCCCGAAAAATTTTCTTCACCGCTCTTTACAAGCCGCCCAAGATGGTTTACAATAGAACGAGGAGGCAGAATATGGAAACCAAGGCTTTCGAATTGTTTGCACGCAGGAACAACCGCGTGAGCATTCGCGTCATTCCGGGGCACTTCGCCACCCAGCATTCGCACGTCAATTACTGCATAGATATGACGCGGGTGAAGTCGGAGATGAACGCCGCGCGGAGCGCCGCGCAGCTGTTCGCCGAGAGCTTTAAGGGCGTGGAGATCGACACCATCATCACGTTGGAACGCACCAAGATGGTGGGCGCGTTCATCGCCGAGGAGCTCGCCCATTCGGCGGGAATCAATATGAATCAGGAGATCGCCGTCATTTCGCCCGAGCTCACCGCCGATGAAAAGCTCCTTCTGCGCGACAACCTTCTCCCCTATGTGAGAAGCCGCCACGTGCTCATCCTCTGCGCCACCGCAACGACGGGCATGACCGCCATGGCGGCGGTGCGCGGCATCCGCTATTATGGCGGCGACCCCGTCGGCGTCGCGACGGTGTTCGGCGGAAAATTCGAGATTCCCGGCGTGCCCGTGGTGCGCCTCGTGGGCGTGGAGGACCTGCCCGACTACGCCTCCTACCGCCTCGGGGAATGCCCCCTCTGCCGCGACGGCGTGAAGGTGGAGGCGGTCATCAATTCCTACGGATACAGCAAGATCTGAGCGGCTGTCCGCCGCGGCGGACGCACACCGCCGCACGTTTTCTATTGTCATGTTGCCCGCCCGCACATTCTATTTGCCGAATGGCGGCACGAGGCATATACAAAGTAGCCAAGCTACATCTATTTTCATTTCAACCGCGCTTACGCTTTCTTTTGTCATTTCGACCGAAGCGTAGCGAAGTGGAGAAATCTCTACCATATTTTTATAATGTAGAGATGTTTCGACTCGCGAGCCCACGTCCGCTGGACGTGGGCTCGCGGCTCAACATGACATAAAAGAAGCGACTTCGCCTCCATTCTAACTACTCGCGCGGAGCAAAATCGCATTTTGCGGAGCGCGCCTCAATTTGCGCGGCTCGTCCGCGCTTGTTGTTGGAGCAAGCGACGAAGAGACAAAACTAAGTTTCCCAAGCAAGTTCCTTTCCGTCGCGAAATTCTTTGCCCTTATTATAAGAACACGCGCGATGAAATCGCGCGTGTCTATTCCATGAAGAATTCCGCGAAACTTTTTTCGCGAAACTTTACTCCTTTTCCTCCTTCTTTGGCTCTGCCGCGGGCGTACTGCAGCCGAGCACGACGGCGACGCCGCAGGCAACGAGGACGAGAACGCAGGTGCCGAGGAACTCGGCGACATACTTTTTCATGTTTTCCATTCCTTTATCTCCTTTCGATTTTTTCGCTTTTTCTATCTTTCCGACCGAACGGTGCGTATGCGGTCATCGCATGCCGCCGTGCGGCAATATCGGGAAGGTGCGATTCAGTCCGCCTTTTCTTCGATGTTCTTGGAGAGCTCCTTCTGCTCCTCCACGAACTCGCGCGCGCCGCGCTCCATCTTCTTGGTGATCTTGGCGTCCTCGAACACGGCGGGCTGGTTGAGCACGATCTGCGGGAAGGGAATGTTGATGCCGTTCGCGTCGAACATGAGTTTGAGCTCGCGGTTGAGGTCGCGCTGGACCTGATAGATATCCTCCTCCTTGCACTTGGCGACGAAGAGGAGATCGACGCCCGAAGCGCCCAGCTCGTTCACCCCCTTATAGAAGGGGCCCTCGACGATGGCGGGGATGCGCTCACGGATCTTGTCGAGATTGTCGCGGATGACGATCTCGACGCGGGGGATGGATTCGCCGTACTCGATGTCGATGTACGCCTTTGCCACGGAGAGCTCCTGCGTCTGGTTGACGATGGAGCGGATGTCGCTGTTGTTGACGATCTTGACGTTCCCGCCCGCGTCCACGATCTTGGTGGTGCGGATGCCGATCTCCTGCACGGTGCCGCGCCAATCGTCGATGACGACGATGTCCCCGACCTGATACTCTCCCTCGATGACGATGAACAGTCCCGCAATGATGTCGGCGATGAGGCTCTGCGCGCCGAGCCCTATGACGAGGGACAAAATTCCCGCGCTCGCGAGCAGGGTGCCCGTGTTCACCCCCCATGCGCCGAGGATGATGAGGACCGCCACGATGCCGATCGCCCAGCTCAAAAAGCTGCAAACGAGCTTGACGATGGTGATCCCCCGCTTGCTCTTGGTGAACAACTTGTTCAGCAAGAATTTGACGGCGATGGAGAGCACCCACGCGATGGCGACGATCTGCACGCTCCGTATGAGCGCGGGAATCTTCGTATAGAGCGTCTGTACAAAGGAATTGTCCGAGACGTGGCGGTTGAACACCGAGCTCTCGCCGAAGATCTCGGAGGAGAGCGCGAAGGCGGCAATGGTCGCTCCGACGAGCAGCGCAAGCAGCACGATCTTCACGACGGGGATGCGTTTTTCGGTTGTCATGTGAATCCTCCTAAATTTTTACCGTGGCGCGGTACAGTTCCACGGTCTGTCCTTGCTCTGTGCACCAAACGACGAATTCCGCCGTCTTGCCGAGAAGAGACGCGTACCTCGTGACGTCGATGGTCTGCTCCGCGTGCGCGTCCTCCGAGAAGTCGCACGCGGAGACCGTCCCGTATGCGTCGGTGAGGGTGGCGGAAAACGCCGTCCAAACGCCTCCCTCGTCCTCGAAATCCAACTTGAAGTGGAAACAGCCGTCGATGGCGCAGGTGCATTCGCTCCATACGCCATAGAACCCGAGCGCGGGGGGCGCGGTCGGAAGGGCGTCGGTGCGGACCGCCCTCGCCGCGAGCTCCGTCTCGCCGAAGGCGCCCTCGCCCAGAACGGCGAGCGTGTACTGCATGGCGGGTTGAAGATCGGAGAACACGCCCTCGTTGCTCCCCGGAAGGAGGGGCGCTTCGCGGCGGGTGAAGTCGTTATACAGCACCACGCGCAAGTCCTCCCCCTCTGTCACCTCCACTAAGTAGCTGACCGTCGTATCGGTGACGGAGGCGGACCCGATCGCCGCCTCCCCCTTGGGCGCGTTGGCGGCGGAGGTCACCGCGACCGCCGCGACCGTGACGGCGAAAACCGCGGCGAGCCCCGTCGGGAGCCCCGTATGTTTCCTCTTCACCGCGCGTCCCGCGCTCTCCTGCGCCTCGACGTATTCCCTTGCGGAGCGGTTGTCGCCGCCTCCGCTCATCTCCTCGGGGGCCCGTTCGCGGGGCGCCTCCGCGCTCTCCCGCGGCTCATTGTTGTATTCGATCATCTCTTTCCTTCCATGGTGCCGTCCGACGGCGCGTCCTCAGCCTCTTTGCCCTTGCCGTCCGCTTCGGGCGTCTCGTCGTCCTCCTCATGCGATCTCTTGACCGCCACCACGATGTTCGCCACGATCAGGGCGGCGAGGATGACGGAGAGCAGGATGATGATCCACCACCACCAATCGCTCTCCTCCTTCTCGCCGAGAATGACGAAGTCGGAGAAGTGCGTCGTGGTGAACACGAGGTATTTGCCGTCCTCCACGGTCGTCTCGTACACCTCCACCGTGCCGTCGTCGCCGACGTACACGACCTGCAAGGTCTCCGCTCCCTCGCGGAGCGCGGCGGGTAGCAAGATCTTGACGACGTATTTCCCTTCGAATGCGTCGAAGCGGGCGTTGTTTTTGAGGAGGTAGATATCCAGCTCGCTCACCGCGCGCTTGCCCGAGACGAGCGCCTTCATCTCCTCGGGCGTGAAGGACGCGCCGTCCGCCGCTTTGAGATTGCCGCTCTTCGCCGCCGCCTCGATCGCCCGTTCGGATTCGCTGTCCGCCTTCTCGATGACGAGGCGGATGCCGCCCGGCATGCTCTCGTCGTTGGTGACGATGCCCCAGATCTCGTCGGCGCATTCGGGATAGTCGCCCGTGCCGCCCTCCTTTGAGGCGCTCTTGTCAGCGCGGATGTCACCCGCCGTGACGGCGACGACGGGCACCGTCTCATAGGCGTCGCGCGCGGCGCCGAGCACCTCCGAGAGGAGCTCTTCCGCCGTCTTGCCGCCCCTGCCGTCCTTGGGCACCTCGTTCGCCTGCTGTGCGTACTGCGCCGCGAGCGCGCCGAGCTGCGCCTGTTGCGCCTCGTTGTAATTGCCGCTCGCGGCGAGGTCGTTCGCCTCCTCCGTGAGGGTGTTGACGGCGCGCTGGACCGCCTGCGCGTGCTTCACGTCGCCCTGCGCGTCCGCGCCCGCATCCGCGAGCGCTTCGAGCGCCGCCTCGATATGGGCTTCGCGAAGGGAGTCGTCCTTGCACGCTTCATAGGTGACGCCGCCGATCTTTTCCTTCGCTTTCTCCAAGGCGCTCTTCACCTCTTCGCCGTCGCATTCCTTGGCGAGCGCCTCTGCCTGTGCCGCCGCCTCCTTCTTCTTGCCCTCGAACTGCGCCTTGGCGGTGCGGTCGGCTATCTCGCCCGCGAAAGAGGAGTAGCCCTCCTCCTTTGCCGCCGCGTCGATCGCGGCTTTGCCCTCGGGCGAGAGCGCATCATAGGCGCCCTTCGCCGCGTCAAGCCCTTCGAGGTCGGCGTCCGTCACCGAGCCGAACGGCTTCTCCGCCGCCGCGAAGTTGGCGAAGAAGTGCTTGCGCACCGCCTCCGCATACGCCTCTTCGAGCGCCGAGCGGAGCGCCGCCTCCTTCTCTTCGTTGGTGCCCTCGCCCGTGAGCGTCTCGCGGAACTTTTCGCGCATCGTCTCGTTGAGCGACGCGATCTCCTCCTCGGTGAGCCCGTCTGCCGCGGCGCGCTCCGCGTTCCCCCTCTGCGCCTCGAAGAGGGAGACGGCGATCTCGAGCGCGTCGGTAGCCCGTTTGACCGCCTCGTCGCGGGAGGTCTCGTCGTCGCTCTTTTCGATCTCCCCGACGCCGTGGTCCACGATGTCGAGAAGTTCCTGCTCCTCTGCCTCGGTCTTGGCTTTATCGCGGAGGGATTCGTACTTTTCGGAGAGCTTGGAGACGCCCTCGTCACGCGCGGCGCGCATCCGCGCCTCCACCGCCTCGAAGAGGGTGCCCGTCCCGCTCATCGTCCCGCCGAAGGCAACTTCGCCGAGCGCGGGAAGCCCCGCAAAGTCGAGCAAGCCGCCCGGGACCATCGGCTCCGCGCCCGTCCCGACGGCATCTTTCGCCGCCGTGAAGAGCTCCTGCACGCTCCCGAACTTCGCCGCGCCCTTCTGCGCCGCGTCGAGGAGCGCCGAAACACCCGCTTTGAGCGCCTCGTTCACGCCCTCTGTATCCGTCTGCTCTTCGATGGCTCCGAACACTTCGTCGCCCTCGTCCGCCGCGGCGCCCAAGATCTCTTCGTGCGCTCTGCGGTAATTCTCCTTTGCGGCGTCTTTGGCGGCGAGAAGATCGAATTCGGCGCCCGCGACGATGCCGTCGAGCGCGTCCCCGAGGCCCTCTCCGCCGACGGCGGCAGACACCGCCTCCTTCGCCGCGGACAGCGCCTGCATGAGCTCCGCCTTTCCCTCGGCGGTCATCGCGCCGCCGTACCCTCCGAGCGCATCTTCGTACGCCCTCTGCAACGCCACCTCCGCCTTCGCGCGGAGATAGAGTTCATCCGCCTCGGCAAAGCCCGTGGCGTTCGCTCCCTCATCGGGGAGGACGATTCTCCCCGTGTATGTCTCGATGATGTCCTCGACCGCCTCGGAGGGCGCTTCGCCGCCGAGCAGGGCGAGGTCCTCCTTCACGCTCTCCAAATAGGCGGGAAGAAGGCTCTCATACGCCTCTTCGACGAGTGCTTTCGCGCCCGCGCCGAGCGCGCCGTACGCCTTCACGGCGTCTTTGGCGGCGCCTTTGAGCGCGGGGGTGAGCTCTGCCCCGCTCGCCGCCGCTTCGAGCACTTCCGCATAATCCGCCTTCCACTTCTCCGCCTGTGCGCGGTCGTACGAAGCAGAGAGCGCGGCGGATTTCTCCGCGATGGCGGGAAGGTTTTTCACGCCGTCGGAGAGCGCCCGATAGGCTTCGAGCACGTCCTCGTGCTCCTTAACGCTCGCGGGAGAGGCGGGAGCGGGGTCGGTGTACAACCTCTCGCGGATTCCCTCATATTGGCTTTCGAACGTCTGTTTCCGAGAGAAGTCCTCCTCGGAGAGGGAGAACGCCTCCGCCGCGGCGGTGTACGCGCCCGCGAGGACGCCGTCCTCTTTTTGGGCGGGAACGCGCACCGCGAGGGTGTATTTCTTCCCCTTCGGGAGCCCTTCGAACACGACCTTTCCGTCCGAAACCGACTTCCATTCCCCGACGACGGCTCCGTCCTCGTCCAACAAATTGTATTCGTATTCCCGATCGCCCGTCACCGTGAAGGTGAGGGTCTGCTCCTCCGACGTGCCGCCGATGTCGTTCAATACGGCGTCGGGCGCCTCCGCCGCCGCGGCGCGCACGCCGAGGTGCACCTGCGCTTCTGTGCAGTCTGCATAGCGGAATGCCGCGTTCCCGTCCTCGAGCGCGATGTCGTTGGGAAGGAGGTGCTCTCCTTCGGGGAGAGGCTTCCATTCTCCATCCGTCGAGTAGTACTCTGTGCCCGTCGGCGCCGTGAGCATGTCGTCCGCCAACAGCACGGCGTTGACCGACGCGCCCTCCATGTTGTAGCTCTCCCCGCTCTCGCCGTATTTCACTTGGATGGAGACGGCGGGCGTCGCGGAAGAGACCTCCGCCGTAAAGGAGAAGCTGCCGTTCCCGTCGATCGTAGCATCGCTCTTCGTGAACGTATGCGCTTCCCCGTCCACCGTGACGACGATGGAGGTGACGTTCCCGTCCACCGTTCCGCGGAAGGAGAGCTCGTTGGGCTCGGTCTGCTCGTATCCGATGTCATAGCTCCCGATGCCCTTCATGGTGTACGCCTGCCCACCGATCGTGGCAGTGTACTCCACGGCAAATCTGCTGCTCAGCCCCTTCGCCTCATCCGCAAAGAGCCCCCCGACTGTCTCGGGGAACGAACTGTCCGTCACGCCCGCCAGCGCGCCCGCGGGACGATCCTTTGAGAAGGCGAGGGTGACGCTTCCCGTGAGCCCCGTGACGTCCACGAACGCCTCGTAATGAACGTCATGCCCATACACGTCGCAGGGATCGTCGAGGTACACCTTGCCCGTGATGGAGGGATCTCCCGTGATAGAAAGTCTGCCCGCGTGGTTGCCCTCGATGTACGGCTTCGCGTCCGCCTGTGCGGCGGCATAGTCTGCCTCGCTGTAACGGTTGTAGAGATAGATCGCGTTCGCATTCCCATCTGCCGCAAAGATCCCGCCGTCCGACACGGTGAGGCTCGCGCCCTCCTCCACGGAGAGCACGCCCAGATCGTGGAGCGAGAAGTTATCCGAGAACGTGCCGCCTTCGATGGACGTTTTCGCTTCGCCGTAGATGGTCTGCACCGCCGCGCCCTTCATCTGGGAGGCGTTGCCCGTGATGGCGCCGCCCTTGATGGTGACCTGCGGTCCGACGCCCTCTGCGGGCGCTTCGTAGCCGTCGCTTTCAGGCTTATTGATATTCAGAATCGCGCCGCCCTCACGCGCATAACAGCCCGTGACGGTGCCGCCCGACATGGTGAAATTGCCCTTGCCCTCGTTGCGGACGCCGCCGCCGTAGTTCTGCGAGCCGAAGCCCTCGCCGGGTGCGGCATAGTTGTTGTCGTTGTTCTGAATGGTCGCGCCCCCGTTCATCGTGAGCGTGCCTTGGTTGACGACGACGGGCGCGTGCGCCGTGACGCCCTTGTTATTGGTCTTGACGGAACCCGCCTTCCCATTGTCGTCTTGAAGGGAGATCGTGCCGCCCTCCCACACTGCGCCGCCGTCGAGGATGACGTTTTCAAGCGTGAGCGAGCCGCCCTCCGCCACCGTGATCATCGCGCCCGTGTACGAACTATCGCGCTTCAAGGTGTTCGTTCCCTCTTCCGTGTAGGCGACATCCGTCCCCTCCGCACCGCTCACCGTCCTCTTGACGCTCGTGAGGGTGAGGTTCATCCCGCTCGGCACGGTCGCGCCGCGGAGCAGTTCGGCGACGCCGCCGTTGGTGCCGTTCTCGACGACGCCGATGGTCACTTCGCCCGTACCCGCCGCCTCGATCGCCGCCTGCAAGTCGTTATAGGTCGTGCTTTCCCATGTACCGTCCCTCTTTATCGCAAAGAGGACGTCGCTGCTCTTGATGAGGGCGAGCGCATTTCCCTCCTCGGCGGGGTTGAAGGTATAGCCCGCATTCTTCACCCGAAGATACTCTTTGAGCGTGTCGCCCGAATTGACGTCGCTCGTCACATAGGAATGCGTTTTGTTCTCAATTTGCGCCGCGGGGTCGGCGAAATCCACCGTCACGCGGTGGGAAAGAGCGCCCTCGATCGCAACGGAACCCGTGCCCGCGATGCCGATGCCGTCCTCCGCCCTCGCCTCGGCGCTGAGTTGGAGGGTGCTGTCCGTGCTCCCCGCGCCGTCCGTGCCGAGGTAGACGCCGTCGCCCACCTTCGCCGCGTTGTTGTAGACGGAGGCATTTGCCCCGAGGGCCGCCTCTGCGCCCTCGAGACAGACGGCTCCGCCGTTCACCGCCGCCCTGTTGGCGTGGAAGGCGGCGCCCGCTTCCGTGCCCGCCGCAAGCGAACCGCCCTTCAGATAGACGGCGCCGCCGTTCGCTAAGGCTCTGTTCTCGGTGAACGTGCCGCCCTCGACGGTGACCGTCGCCCCTTCCGCATAGATGGCGCCG
The DNA here is from genome assembly GCA_947587085.1 of uncultured Clostridia bacterium. GTDB lineage: Bacteria > Bacillota > Clostridia > Christensenellales > Borkfalkiaceae > Gallimonas. The sequence continues at coordinate 22,763 of CANPXX010000007.1, forward strand.
CCGTTTTGCGCCTCGTTCCCCGAAAAGGTCGCGCCCGCCCGTACGGTGACCGACGTGCCGCTTCCCGCATGGACGGCGCCGCCGTTTTCCGCCTTGCAGTTTTGGAGCGTCGCGCCTCCCTCGGCGAGGAGGGAAGCCCCCTCTTCAAGGGTGATGAAGGACCCGCTCGCCGCGCTCTCCGCGGCGCCGTCGAGAGTGACGTCGCGCAGGGTGAGCCGAGCGCCTTTCACCGCAAACACGGTGCCCGCGTCTGCCCCGCGGGAGAGCACGCTTTCCGCACCCTCGCCCGCAAGGGTGAAATTCTTCCCGACGGTGAGCGTCTCCCCCGCCGTCGCATGTCCCGCCACATAGACGGTGCCGCCCGCCTCGACCGCCTCATACGCCGCTTCGAGCGTTGGATAGGCGGTCTTGCCGTCGCTTCCCACAAGGTAGAAGCAGTCCTTCGCCTCCGTGACGACGGTGAAGGTCTCCTCATACGCCGCATACAGCCCCTCCGCGGGGTGGGAGACGGTCACGGTCGCCGTGCCGATCTTGCCCGTCGGGGTGAGGGTGATGGTCGTGCCGCTCACCGAAACGCCTATGATGCTGTCGTCGTCCGACCGAACTTCCCACCCCGTGGTCGGGAAGAGGTTGCTGTCCGTCCCCCTTTGGGTCAGCTCGATCGTCTGCCCGCCGCCAAGCGCGCTGTACGAATAGCTCTCTTCGAGCGGCTCCACGGCGATACTGCCCGGTTCGATGGTATAGGTCTTTTGCAGGTCTGCCTCTTCATAGAGGTCCGTCCCCGCGATGTGCGCCTTGACGGTGACGCTCCCCGCGCCCGTCGGCGTGAGAACGCCCGTTGCCCCGTCGATCGAGGCATTCCCCTCTGCCGACCATGTAATGGTCCCCTGCGCGCCCTCCACGGCGAGCTTCGGGGTCTCCCCATATGGAATGGTGTCCCCCGTTACGCCGCCGATCGTGAGCTCCGATTGGCTCCCCTTCTTGATTTCGATGTCCTTGGTGACGGTCGCCCCGAGATAGTTGGCGGACTCGGCGATGGTCGCCGTGACCTTGACGGTGCCGACGCCCGTCGGCGTGAGAACGCCCGTCTTTTCATCGATCGTGGCATCCCCCTCTGCCGACCATGTAATGGTCCCCTGCGCGTTCGCCACCGAGAGCGTCACGTCCTGTCCGTACGCCGCGCCGTCCCCGCCGCTGATGGCAGTTGCGGGCTGAGCCGCCTTGCCGAGCGTCCATGTGATGATCTTGGGATCTGTCGAGCCGTTGCTCCAAGTATATCCGCTGTTGGGTGTGACAAGTGCGGTGTGGCTCCCCGCATTGTTGCCGTCCCCGATGGGCACCACCGTCCAATATGAATTGCTCGAGACGGGGCACCCGTCGCTTGTACCGTTATAGGTGCCGTTGGCGGAATAGTTCTGGTTTGCCCATTGTGTTACTTGACTCTCTATTTGAGAAGGAATCGGCGTGGTCTGCGAAATGATATCTTTGGAGTTCGCGTTCGTCGTGGCTCCGTTCTGCGTGAGATAATACGTTGTGCCGCCGTACTGAAAACAGGCTTTCCCGTTGACGATCTGAATGCAATTTCCATACGGGAGATAGACATTCGCATTGACCAACGAATTCCCCGAAACAATGCCCATTTGAGACGCATTGACGGTAGCCGCACCGCTCGAACTCAGCTTTACCATCCCCGCCTGAATGGTCGAGGAGCCCGTCGTTTTCAAAAAATACGGCATATACGTCGAACCGTTAAACCACACGGTCTGCACGGTCGCATAGAATTTATAGGGTCCCCATATGTTCGCCTTGGGCTCATTTCTATAAAAGTCCCACTGCAAAGATCTGGTGCTGCCCTGAAAAGTCGGCTCGTCGTAGAACTCCATCGAAATCTGCGTAGTGGTGCTCTTCGCGGTCTTCTTGCCCGCGGCGTCCGTCGTCGTGTGGCTCACGCCCGGCGTCCAATCTCCCAAGAGATTGGTTTCGCCAAAAGTAAACACGTTCACCGCCGAGCCTTGGTTTTCGAAGGTCACCTGCTGCGTCGTCACCGTCCCGTTGCTCGCCGCGTCCGCGCTTCGGGGAACTCGCCCGTTGGACGCCAACCCCAACATGCCTGCGATCATCAGACACAGCGCAAGCACGAGCATCAGCGCCTTCGTTTTCCCCGCGGAAAGAATTCTTTTCATATCGTCTCCTTTTCAGCCTCTCGCTGTTTTTCCCATTTTTCCAAAAATTGAGTGAACCCTCACTCACCCAAACCGCATAGCCATCGCCCGTCTCTCGGCTTAGAACGCTCTTACGGAATTGAGTGAGCCCTCACTCACCAAAGCCGCAAAAAAACATCACGCCAAAATGGCGCCGATTCCGCCGAAGATGAGCTTCCAGATCGCCTCGTAGCTCTCCTCCGTCGCGGGGAGCTCCCCGCGGATCACCCGCTTCGCGAAGATGCCCGAGGTATCGAGCACATACGTCCACAGATGGGCGCCGCCCACCTTCTCGGTGAACCGCACCCGCTCGTTGAGGGCGTGCATGATGAGCGCAAAGTCCTTGAAATAGGTCACCCGCGCCTCGTCGTCGTGCCGCTCCACGTCGCGGATATAGGGCGAATCGCGGTAATCGAAGTAATACACCGTCTGATAGTCGCCCTTCACGAGGAAGTCGAAATAGGTGAACCAGAGACGGCGCACGACGTCGTAAAATTCCCGCATGGAGCCGAGCACGGGAAGATCGAAATTGCGGAAGAGCGCGGCGATGCGCATGTGGACGCTCTCGAAACAGGCATAGAGAAGGCGCTCCTTCGTCTCGAAATACTTGTAGACGAGCGCCTCCGACACCCCCATCCTGCGGGTGACCTGCTTCATGGAAAAACCGCCCAAGCCCTTCTCGGCGACGAGCTTCATGGTGGTATGAAGAAATTCTTCCTTTCGCGCCTCTTTCCCCATATTTTCTATTATAATATAAATCATTATAAAAGTCAAATCCTCTCCGCCCTTTTCCCCATTTTTCCCTCCGATTTTTTCGGCATCTTTTTTCCCTCGCTTCCCGCCTCGGCGCCGAGGAAGAAAAATCACTTGCATTTTTTTGAGTCCTGTGCTATGATACCCTTCGCTATGGACGAAAGAGAGACCTTGGAAGAGAACGAAGCGCCGTCCCGCGGACAGCGCCTCGTTCGATGGATCAAAAAATTTGCGAACCGTTACCTCATCGTCGCGTTTGCGGGGATGGCGAACGGGCTGTTCTGCACCCTCATCGCGGGGACTATCGTCTGCCAGATCGCCCGCCTCTTCGGCGAGGGGGCGTCGGGCGTGCCCTTCCTCGACCTGTGCTATCGCTTTTTGAACGGCATAGGAACGTTCGCGAAAGTGATGATGGGCGCGGGAATCGGCGTCGGCATCGCGTGCAGTCTCAAATGCCCGCGGATGGCGACGGCGTGCAGCGTCGCCGTGGGAATCTTTGCCGCCAACGCGCCCACCCTCATCGCCTATGTGACGGCGGGGGACACGAGCAAGCTCTCCGCCTCCGTCCTCATCGCGACGGGCAATCCTATCACCTGCTATCTCGCTTCCGTCATCGCGTGCGAGCTCAGCTCCCTCGTCTCGGGCAAGACGCGGCTCGATATCCTCTTCGTCCCCCTCGTGAGTCTCCTCTCGGGCGGACTCGTCGCCGCCCTCCTCGGCACCCCCGTGGAGTGGCTGATGGGCAAGATCGGCGAGGGCGTCAACGCGGCGACCGAATTGCAACCCTTCCTCATGGGGCTCGTCATCTCCGTCGTCATGGGGCTCCTTCTCACCCTCCCCACTTCGAGCGCCGCGATCGGCGTCTCCATCGGGTTGAAGGGCATCGCGGCGGGCGCGGGCGTTGCGGGATGTTGCGCGCACATGATCGGCTTCGCGGTGGCGAGCTTCCGCGAGAACGGCGTCTCGGGGCTCGTCGCGCAGGGGCTCGGCACCTCCATGTTGCAGATTCCCAATCTCAAAAATCCGCGCATCCTGCTTCCCGCCGTCGTCAGCTCCGCGATCGCGGGACCCATGTCCTCCTGTCTCTTCCGTTTACAGGCGACCGCCGTCGGCGCGGGCATGGGTACCGCGGGACTTGTGGGCGTCATCGACATGGTGGGCGCCTCCGCGGGAATCCTCCCTGCATGGCAGCTTGCGCTCGGCGTCGCCGTCGTCTGTTTCCTTCTGCCCGCCGCCGTCTCTCTCGCCGTGAGCGAACTGCTCCGCAAGATAGGCTGGATCAAAGCGGGCGATATGAAGATCGCGCTCTGACGTTCCCTATTCGCACACGTAGGTGTGCGCTTCGAGGAAGGAGAGCACCGTCTCGACGGCGGTCGTAAGCGCGGTCCCGCCGAAGCCGTGTCCCGCGCCGGGGAGGACCGTAAGCTCGACTCGCTCCTCGCCGTACGTCTCCACGGCTCTGTCGATGTACTGCCTCTTCACGAGGGCGTCCTGATCTCCCCATACGATGCAGACGTCCTTTTCGTACGCCCCGATGACCTCATAGGGGTCGAGATCCTGCACCGAACGGATGAACTCCGCCCCGATGGAATAGCCCATAAGCGCCGTATCGCGCTCGGGCTTGCCTCTCCAATCGTCGGGGATGTTGAAGGCGGGGAAGTACAGGGCGACCGCCGCGATGTCCTTCCGCACCGTCTCGTCCGCGGCGGCGAGCGCCGTCACGAATCCCCCCTGACTGCCGCCGAAGAGGAACACCTGCGACGTATCCACGTTGCCGAGCGTCTTGATCTTCGCGACGGCGGCGAGCAGGTCCTCCTTCATCGTGAAGGGCGTATAGTCGGAAGCCGTTCTGCCCGTGCTCTGCCCGCCCGCCTGCGCGCCGCTAAAGTCGAAGGCATAGCACACATACCCGCGCGAAGCGAACCGCATACATTCGGTGGGGAAATCCCGCCAATGCCCGTTGAAGCCGTGGCTCAAAATCACCGCGGGATACTTCCCCTCCTGCGCGGGCTGCCAGATCTTGCCGTACAGCGAGATCTCCCGTCCCGACCCGTCCGTGTAGTCCACCGTGCAGACTTCTTCGTCCACCTCATAGGAAAAGCCTGTGGGCAAATGTCTCAGTTCTCTCTCTTTCATCTTTTCCTCCCCGCAACCCGCGAAGATCGCGACCGCCGCAACGACGACCGCCGCCGCACACATCAGCCAACGTTTCATATTCTCTCTCCTTTTTCATTCCGCACCTCGGTGCGTTTGGTCCCGTAAATTTTGTGCCGCGCGCCAAAGGAGACGCATCAGTTCCCCGCGTTCCGCTTCCGTCATCCCGCCGAGCCCGCGCGCTTCGAGCGCCTCTACCCCCTCTTCGAGGCGGTCCGCCTTCTCCCTGCCCGCCTCGGTCAAAGAGACGAAGTACGCCGCTCTGCCCGTCTTGGCGACGCGCCGCTCCCTTCGGATGAGCCCCTTTTTCTCGATCTTCGAAAGGAGCACGGTGAGCGTGGATTCGCGGACGCCGCACAGCTCGGCGAGCCGCTTCTGCACGAGCCCGTCGCCGCGGCGGAGGATATAGAGCACCTTCGGCTGCCCCTTGGTGAGCGACAGCTCGGCGAACAGCTTCTTGCTCGCCGCGGCATGTGCCGCCGAACAGTCCAAAAGCGCCAAAAACAGCTTGTCGTACATCTTCCCTCCCGAATAAATTCGTATACGAATTTAATCAGAGTATAGCACGCCTTCCCCCCCTCCGTCAAGGGGAAAGCTGATTTTTTTCTCTGAAAAAACGCCGTCCGCCGACAGAGCTGTCGGCGGACGGCGCGTTCGCGCGGGTCACAGTTTATATTTCGCCGTCATGCGGAGGACGGAGGCGAGGCAATCGTTGAGCCCGCGGAGCTCCTCCTCGGTGAGCGCCCTGCCGCGGTAGCCCTCCATCGTGTGGGTGAGCGCTTCCGCTTCGAGGCGGTCCGCGGCGGAGAGGGAAGCCTTTTTGAGCTTGCCGAGCATCTCCTCCGCATGCGAGAGGCGCATGCCGCACTCCTCGGGCGAGGCGACGGGCGTCCGCTCGAAACAGCACACCTTGGGCGGCGAGGCGGAGGCGGCGGGCGCGCAGTCGTTCCGCAGTCCCTCGCGGAACTTGCGGTACATCTTCTCCTCGCGGTCCGCCCTTTTCCGCTTCACGAAGCATACGCCGCACAGCGCGGCGAGGGCGAGCTCCATCCCCGCCACGGCGGCGGCTGCCCGTGCGCCCGAGACGCAGGCGGCAAGGGCGGCTCCCGCGCCGATCAGTCCCGCGGCGAAAACGGGATACGCGCGGCGCGCCTTCGTCAAGGCAAAGAGGGGAGCGGCTCCCGCGAGGAGGGCGGGAAGGAGGATGAGAAACACCCATTGGGGCGTGCGGGACAGAGAGTCCATCCAAAGTTCGATATCCATAGCGATGGTACAAGGATATCCCATTTGCCGCCGCCCGTTTTGGCTGATTTCGCCGAAAAAGCGCGAACGCCGTCACATGGGAATCTCCCGTCCCTCGGCGATGTTCACGATGACGGCGCGCACCCGCTCGGGCGGGACCTTCTCTATCTTGGCGACGGCGGCGCGGTACAGCCTGAGCTGCACCGCATAGTGCGCCGCGGCGGAGGCGTCGTCCAGCGAGGTGAACTTGTAGTCCACGATGAGATACCCCCCGTCCTCCTCGGCGAGAAGGTCGATGGCGCCCTGATAGACGATCTCGTCCGCGCAGTCCGTCCCGTACGCTTCCCCGAAGAGGGAGGCGGGGAGGGAGACGAGGAAGGTCTGCTCCCGCCGCGTGGGCTTTCCTTTGAGCGAGGCGAGCACGGGGAGACGGAGGACGCGCTCCAAAAGCGCTCCGTCGATGAGATCGAGCTGCCGCGCGGTGAGGACGCCGCTCTCCTTCAACCGTCCGAGTTCCGCCTGCACCGGCTCCCCGAAGCGGCAATGCTCCAAAAAGGCGTGGTAGGCGACGCCCTCCTCGGGCGTGTGTCCCGCGCCCGCATGCTCCTCGGGCGCAAGACCGCTCCTCAGACGGTCGAGGAGCCCCGTAGCGGAATCCTTGACGGGCAGCCGTTCGCTCCCCGCGTGCGGGTACCCCTCCCACAGCGCCTCGATGCTTTTCACCATGGCGGGATCGGCGCGGTAGACGAGCGGCTCTCCCTGCCGCGGGGGCGGGAGTTCTCCCCCCGTGCGGCGGCAGGAGGCGATAAGATCGCGCGGGAGGAAGTCGGCGAGACAGCGCGCCTGTCCCCTCTCCCGCTCCTCCGCGATGAGGTGGAGACGGCAGCGGGCGCGCGTCATGGCGACATAGAGCAGGTTGCGCTCCCCGTCCTCGTCCTCGCGGCGCAGAAGCGCCTTCGCCGCCTGCCGCACGATGGTCTCCCGCCGCACCTTGCGCGCGGGCTCGAAGGCGTGCAGAGCCACCCCGAGTTCCTCCGTCCAGAGGAGCTCGTCATGATGGTCCTTGAAGAGTTCGTTGAGTTCGGCGAGGATGACGACGGGGTATTCGAGCCCCTTGGAGGAGTGCATGGTGACGATTCTCACCGCGTTCTCTCCGCCGCTCTCCGAAAAGCGCACGCGGAAGGCGGCGGCGCGGAGCTTCTTCAAGAAGGCATGCACGCTCCCGCACCCCTCGCTCTCCTGCACGAGACGGCTCACCCGCGCGAGGCGGTTCTTGCCGTCCCCCTTCGCCGCGATCTGCGCCTCCAACCCGTCGGCGAGGAGAACGGCGAGCGTCTCGGCGGCGGTATGGACGCGCGAGAGACGGCGGTAGCGCGCCGCCTCCTCCTTAAAGCGCTCCAGCTTGCGGGCGAGCGGGTCGGCGGGGAAGCGCGCACGGTAGAGCGCGCACGCCGCGCGGAAGTCGGAAGCCCCCGCGTCCTGCGTTTTCAGGCGCACGAGGGCGAGCTCGCGGTCGGTGAAGCCGCCGAGCACCGAGAGCATCGCCGTCGCCATGGGGATGTCCTGTTCGGGGTCGTCGAGGAAGGAGAGCCAATCGATGAGGAGCCTCCCCTCGAAGAAGTCGCACACGTTCACCTCGGCGGAGGAGGTGACGGGGATGCCCGCCTCGGAGAGCTTGCGCACGATGGAGCCCGCCTCCTTGGAGCGCTTGCGCACCAGAACAGCGATGTCGCCGTAGCGCACCTGTCTGTCGGCGGCGGGCACGGCGTCCACGTCCCGCCAGCTCCTGCCCGTCCCCTCCGTCTCGCCGCACTCTTCGAGCACGATGCGAAGCACCTCGTCGGCGACGGGGCTCTCCTTGGAGCGCGCCGCGGCGCGCTCCACCGAATAGACGCCCCTCTCCTCCGATATGCGCTCCTCTCTGAGGGGGGTGCGGACGGTCACCTCGCCCGTGAAGTCGCCGTACCGCCTCCCGCCCCGCATGGGCACATAGCCCTCCGTCTCCCCAAAGGCGCGGTTGACGAAATCCAGCACCGCCTGCGCCGAACGGAAGTTCTCGGTGAGGCGGAGATGTTCCGCCCCCTCCTCCCGCTCGAAGGCGCGCGCCGTATCGGTGAAGAAGCGCGAACGGCTGCCGCGGAAGCCGTAGATCGCCTGTCTGTCGTCCCCCACGAAGAAGATGTCCTCCCCCGCGAGCCGCTCCAAAATGGCGCTCTGCATGGGATTGACGTCCTGAAATTCATCCACAAAGACGTAGCGGTAGCGCGCGCGCACGGCTCTCCCCGCCTCCCCGTCCGAGAGGACGGCAAGCGCCTCATGTTCGAGATCGTTGTAGTCGAGCAGTCCCGCCTCCCGCTTCCAGCGCGAAAACGCCTCGTGATAGCGGAGGACGAGGCGGGCGAGCGCGGAGGCATAGCCGCGCGCCGAAGCGGCGCAGGCGCGCTCGGTCTCCCTGTCCGAGAGGGCAAGGAGCTCTTTGCACAGCTCTTTGAGCTCGGCGGCGAGTGCGCGGAGCGCGTCGATCGCGGCGACGTTGTCGGGGTCGGAGAGATCGCGGTTGGGGGCGCGAAGGGAAGGGAGCTCCGCCGCGCGGGCGCGGAGCGAATAGAGGTCCTTCGCCCCCGAGAGGCGCGCGTACGCGTCGGAGAGCGCGTCCCACAGCTTGACCGCCTTGGGCGCGTGGACGAGGACGGGCTCTCTCGCCCGTTCCAGCCGCGTCTGCCACCCGTCTATTCTGCGCAGGTCAGCTTCGAATACGATGCGCTCGGCGCGGAGAGTCTGCTCCTCCCCGTCCGCCCCGATCGCCTCGAGCGTCTCGCGGAAGGAGGCGAGCTCCCTCACCCGCCCGTACAGTTCGAGGACGGCTTTGCGGAGCGCCTCGTCCTTCTTCTTGCGGAAAAAGACGGAGAGGAGGGATGCAAAGCTCTCGTCCTTCTCCTCGAACGCCCGCTCGAACACCTCGTCCATCGCGCGCGCAGAGAGGGCGCGCATCTCGGCGTCGTCCTCCCCCGCGATGCGGAAGGCGGGGTCGGCGCCCGTCACGAAGAACCACGCGCGCACCAGCCTCCCGCAGAAGGCGTGCAGGGTGCACATGTCCGCCGCGGGCAGGGCGCGGAGCTGTGCGAGCAGCCGATCGCGCGCGTCCCCCTCCGCGTCCTCCAAACGGTCGAGAAGGGCGCGGCGGAGCCGTTCGCGCATCTGCGCCGCCGCCTTGTTGGTGAAGGTGACGGCGAGCGCCGAGCGCACGTCTGCCCCCTCGTCGGCGATGAGCGCGATGAGCCGCTCGATCATCACGCGCGTCTTGCCGCTCCCCGCCGCGGCGGAGACGATCACCTTCCCCCGCGCCCGCACGGCGCGGCTCTGTTCCTCCGTCATACTCACGGCTTTTCCTCCCTGTGCCGCCGCGCGATGGCGGCGATCTCCGCGCACTTCACGTCGCTCTCCCGCCGCGGGGCTCCCGTGAAGCCGCACATGCCGAGCAGTTTGCAATATTCACAGCAATCCTCATAGGGGGAGGGCGTCACGTTGCCGCGCTCCATCTCCTCCTTGGCGCCCTCCGAGACGGCGACGGAGTAGTCAAGGAAGTCCTCGAATGCCTCGCGCGCCATGCCGCGGTCCGTCCTGCGCGCCCCGCTCCCCCCGCCGTCCGCGGCGGGAACGTCCTCCTCGCACCAAAATCCCCGCATGCGGAAGCGCTCCTCGCCCTCCCCCGCGAACTCGTCCGCCGCGGGGAAATAGAAGGCGCCCGCCGCCTTGCCCTCCCGCGCCGCCGCGCGGAGGTAGAGCTCGAGCTGTAACTTCCTGCCCGTGTAGTACGCCCCCGCGGTCTCGTCTATTTTGCCCGTCTTGTAGTCGATGACGCGCACCAGCTCGCCCGACTCGTCCACGCGGTCCGCCTTCCCTTTGAGCCCGAGCTCGGGAAGGACGATCTCCGCCTCGGCGGCGCGCACGCGGTAGGAGGAGCCTTTGAGCTGTCCGTAGGCGGCGACGGTGACGGCGGCGGCTTCCCCTTTGAGCCGCTCCGCCGTATAGGAGCCCGCGGCGGTGTCCCTGAGCCGCGAAAAGCGGGAGGCAAGGAGGGCGTCCGCCTCTTCCTCTGCCCGCGCGCGGCAAGCCGCCTCGTCCGCGATGTCGTTGAATTCATGCGCCACCGTTTCGAGGACGGCGTGCACGAACACGCCCGCCTCCGCGCCGTCCAGAGCGCCCTCGTTGCGCTCTTTCAGCCTCAGCGCGCGCCGCGCGAATCCCCTGTACGGACAGGCGAAATATTCTTCGAGAAGGGTGGGAGAGACCTCCCGCGAAAAGTACAGGTCCGCCGCCTCGGGCACGGGCGGCTTGCCGTCCGCCGAGAGGAAGTCCTGCGGGTCGGCGCCCCTGCCTTCGAGCGCCTCGCGGATGGCGGCGCGCCGCCTGCTCCGCTCCGCTTCGCCCACACCGTGTCCGTCTCCCTCCTCCATGCGCAAAAACGTTAAAACGGCGGGCATGGGTGCCGCGCAGTCGTACGGGAAGAGCGAAGGGGCGGGCATGGACGTGAGCAAACGCTCGATCTCGAAGAGCGCTTCGCTCCGCCGCGCCTCTTCTCCGCGGAAGCGGGCGGGACAGCTCAGATATAGCGCCTCGTTGAACGCGCACAGGTTGAGCGCCATCGCCTCCCGCGCGCGCTCGTTGACAACGGCGATGGCGGGCTCGACGATGACGGAGAGCTCCCCGAGCCGCCCGATGTCGCGGTCGGAGAGGAGCGCCGCGTCCTCCGAGACGCGGGGCACCGCGTCGGTCAGCCCCACGCAGAAGAGCACGTCCGCGCGGCGCAGTCTGCTCTCGGTGATGTCCCCCACGAACACCGCGTCGGCGTATTGCGGGACCATCGAGATGTTGAGGGAGCGCAGTCCGCTCTCCAAGAGATCGGCAAACTCGCGCGCGGAGAATCTCTGTCCGCCCGCCACCTCCACGATCTCCGAGAGCACCCCCTCGAGGCGTTCGGCGCCGAGGAACGCCTTCTCCTCGCCCGTGAGTCCCTCCATGAGGGAGAGGGTGACGGCGTCGCCGTCCACATACCGATAGAGCGCGCGCACGCCCTCCGCATAGTCGCTCCCCGTGCCCTCCCGCCTGAAAAAGCCCACGACGGCGCGCATCCGCTCGCGGCAACGGGCGAGCTCCTCCCCGTCGTACTCCTTCACGGCGTCGCCCGTCTTGATGGGACGGAGCGCCCCGCCGCGGAAGGCGCCGAAGCGCAGAAGATAGTTCCTGTACCCGTCGGACGGTCCGAAGTAGACGGAGGACGCCACGTCGTCCGCCTCCTCGGGCAGAACGCCGTTGCCCGCCGCGCGGATCGCCGCGAGCGCAAAGGCGCAGAAGGGATGTTCGGAATAGGGGCGCTTCATGTCCATGAAACAGGGGATGCGGTAGGCGCCGAACGCCTTCGCCGCGGCGAGGAAGTAGCTCGCGTCGGGCACCAGAACGGCGAGATCGCGGTACCGCTTTCCCTCCTTTACATACTTGGAGATGAGCGCCGCCACGGCGTTCATCTCCTCCGCCTCGTCGTCGGCGCGGAGCGTAAAGACGTGCTCGGCGCGCCGCGGGAGGGCGCGTCTGCCCGCAAAGAGTCCCTTGCGCAACAGTTCCGCTTCCCCCCGCGCGGTGGAGGGGACGTCTCTGCGCTTCTCCCCCGTAAGGCGGGAAAAGGCGCGCGCCGCCTCGTTGGAGTACGCCCCGTCCTCCCCCGCGAGGAAGATTCCCGTGACCGACCGCGCCGAGGCGATCGCCGCCTCCACCCCCGAGAGCGCCTGCCGCGTGAAGGAGGGAAAGGCGAAGAAAAAGACGTTCCTGTCCCCGACGCCCTGCCCGATCGCCTCGGGGAGAAGGGCGAGATAGCCGCTCTCGTCGTATAGTCCCCTCTCGTGCAGGAACGCCTCGTACGCCTCAAAGAGGAGGGCGAGATCGCGCAGCTTCGCCCCGAGCACCCCCTCCGCCTCGGCGGCGCTCCGCAAGAGGTCCTCGGGCGTCACGCGGGATGCGGCGAGCTGGGCGATGGTCTCGTACACCGCTTCGGCGGCGCTCCTGCGGAAACAGGAGAGCTCCCGCTCGCGCCCGCTGAGAATGGCGGAGATCGCCGCCACGGAGCCCTGTTTGGAGAGCACGCGCTCCTCGCGGGACAAAAACCGCTTGAACGTGCTCACCTCGGTGAGGAAGCTCCCCCCGCGCGCCGCGAGCACGGCGCGCTCCGCGAGAAGGGTGAGCCGATCCTCGCAAAATACCAGATTTTTTTCTCCCGCCGCCTCGCGCGCGGCGACTTCCCGTCCGAGGGCGGAAAGCGCGTCGTCGAGCGTGGGCGCCCCGATCAGTTTGACCATATCCCTTTCCGAAAAAATATTTTTCATCATTATAGCATAATTCGCAAAATTTTCCCCGCTTTTCACCGATTTATTTTTACAAACGGGAAAATTTGTGCTATAATGGCGTGGAATGCAACGCATGAGGAGCCTACTATGAAACTTCGACGCATCGCGGGGCTCGCGGCGGCCGCGCCGCTCGTCCTGCTCGCCGCTTGCGGCGGCACCCCCGCAACCCCCCTCTCCGCCAATTGGTACCGCAACACGGAGATCTCCTCCAACCTATCGGGCACCGAGGAGTCCCTCGTCTATTCCGTCACCTTCCTCCCCGACAAGGAGGTCGATCCCACGATCTCCTCCGAGGGGCTCCGCATGTCGTACGATACGGGCGAATACACTGTCCGCCTCAACGACGAGAGCATCCCGTGGGAGAGCGGCACGCCGCAGGGCTACCATCTCCACAGCGAGCTCACCATGACGGGCCGCGTCGCGCTCGACGGCACCGCGGGCGAGGACTTCCACGACAGCGTCGTCTCCGACGTCTGGTTCCTCTCCGTCGCCGAACAGCTCCGCCCCGTCCGCAGTGAAAAGACGGTGGTGAGCACCCTCCCCATGATGGGCGAGAAGGACGTCGCGAGCTCGACGTATACCTACCGCTACCGCTATATCGCGACGTATGAACAGGACCTCTCGAAGAGCTATGTCGTCTATGACGACCTCTCCCGCGAGGACGACGACCTCACCCCCAAGGAGATCAAGTTGGGCAAGAGCGGGCTCTTCTTCGACAACGAGCAGATTCTGTTCGTCATCCGCGGCATCGACCTGAATTCTTCCTTCTCCTTCCGCACGGTCAACCCCGTCAGCCGCAAGGAGGTGAAGCTCACCGCGGGCACCCCCACCGCCATGACGATCACGGGCGCCGCGTTCACGGTGAACGGCGCCGCCTTGCCCGAGGGAACGGAAGTGAAGGCGAACACCTGCTCCATTTCCTATGATATCGCAAACCCCGGCTCCCCGCAAGAGCTCACCTACGCCGCCGTGACGAGCCCCACCGACAACGCCTACCGCAGCGTTCTGCTCACGATGGAGACGGCGGTGTATAACTCGTACGGGACTCTGCAATACGCGCTCAAACAAGCCGTATTCAACGACAAATGACCGCGGCAAGCGCCGCATCCGTTCGGAAGGAGAGCAGTCCGCATGCTCTCCTTCTTATTTGAAGGTCGGAAAGGAGCGTCGGTCTCATGTACGGACTCTTACTTGCACTCATCTATCTCGCTTTTGTCAGTCTCGGACTGCCCGACTCCCTGCTCGGCGCGGGATGGCCCGCCATGCACCAAGAGTTCGGCGTGCCCGTCCCCTATATGGGAATCGTGTCCATGGTCATCTCGGGCGGGACCATCCTGTCCAGCCTGTTTTCGGACGCGCTCACGCGGCGGCTCGGCACCAAGTGGGTGACGGTCATAAGCGTCTTTTTGACGGTCGCCGCCCTCTTCGGCTTCTCCTTTTCGACGAAGTTCTTCGCCCTCGTGCTGTGGGCGGTGCCGTACGGGCTGGGCGCGGGCGCGGTGGACGCCGCTCTTAACAACTATGTCGCCCTCCATTACAGGGCAAGGCACATGAGCTGGCTGCACTGCTTTTGGGGGGTGGGCGCCATCGTGAGCCCCTTCATCATGGGCTATGCGCTGACGGCGGGCGGCTGGGAGGAGGGCTACCGCATCGTCGGCTATCTCCAACTCGGCATTGCCGCCCTGCTCCTCGCGACCCTCCCCGTGTGGAACGCCTGCGCCTCCCCCAAAACGGAGCGGGAGAAAAAGCGCGTCGGTCCCGTCGGTGCGCTCAAAATCAAGGGCGTTCCCTTCCTGCTCCTCGGCTTCTTCGCCTACTGCGCCGCGGAGGCGACCGCGATGCAGTGGGCAAGCACCTATTTCGCCGAAGTCAAACACATCAGCGCGGAACAGGCGGCGAACTTCGCCTCCCTCTTCTACATCGGCATCACCGCGGGGAGATTTTTGAGCGGCTTTCTCACCGAACGCTTAGGCGACAGACGGATGATCCTCATCGGCGCATGCGTCCTCTGCTGCGGCGTCCTCGTTCTGTTTTTGCCCTTCGAGGCGTACGGCGCGGCGGTCGCGGCGTTCCTCGTGATAGGGTTCGGATGCGCGCCCGTCTATCCCTGCCTCATCCACTCCACGCCCGAAAACTTCGGCGCGGAGAACGCGGGGGCGATCATCGGCATCCAGATGGCGAGCGCCTATGTTGGCTCCACCTTCGCGCCCCCGCTCTTCGGGCTCCTCGGGAACGCGGCGGGCTATGCCGTTCTGCCCGCCTATCTCCTCGCGCTCGTCCTCTTCATGGTCGTCATGACCGAGCTCACCTTCCGCACCGCAAGGAGGGCGAACGCCTGACGGACGAGAAGGACGGTTTAATCATGCAGACATGCGGAAGCGCCGCCCCTGTATGGGGGCGGCGCTTCCGTTTGGACCGCTCAGCGGTAGATCTCCGGTCTTAAAACGCCGATATAGGGCAGATTGCGGTACCGTTCGTTGTAGTCCAGCCCGTACCCCACCACGAATTCGTTCTCGATCTCGAAGCCGACGAAATCGGGCGTGATGTCGTATTCCCGCCGTTCCTTCTTGTCGAGAAGGGTGACGATCGCCACCGAAGCCGCCCCCCGTTCGAGGAGGAGAGCGCGCAGATTCGCCAGCGTGAAGCCGCTGTCGATGATGTCCTCCACGACGATGACGTCCCGCCCGCGCACGTCGCGGTCAAGGTCTTTGCGGATGGTCAGCTTCCCCGAGGAGACCGCGCCCGACCCGTACGACGACACCGCCATGAAATCCAGCTCGACGGGACAGGAGAGATGGCGGATGAAATCCGAATAGAAGATCACGCTTCCTTTGAGGATGCCCACCGCGAGCGGCGTCTTGCCGCGGTAGCGTTCGTCCGTCGCGAGAGCGATCTCCTTCACGCGCGAGCGCAACTGCTCCTCGGTGAGAAGGATCCTTTCACAGTCCTTGTGCATATTTGTCCTCCGTATGTCTCCGCCCTCCGGCGGTTTTTTATGAAATGATCGCCCGCCGCTTGGTCGTCTCGGTCACCTTCACGGCGTCCGAGATCTCCACGCCGACGACGGCATAGACCTCGCTCCCCTTTGCGATGAGGGGGAGCTTGCGCGAGAGCCGCGCCGAGATCTTTCGGTCGGTCAAAAACTTTTTGAGCGACTTTTTGGGCGCATGGTAGGGAGTGATGAAGTCCCCCTCCCGCCGCGTCCGCACCACACAGCCCGCGGGGAAGGCGTCGAGGTCCACGAGAAGCGTCCGCGCGTCCCCCCCTAAATCGGCGGGCGCCGCGGCGGCCTCCCGCACCGTGAAGGGCACGGGCGAGAGATAGTCCCCCGCCGCGGTGAACGGGCATTCGGGGAAGGGCTCCTCTTCCCGCGCGAAGGCGATGTGCTCCCTCTCGCGGAAAGCGTACCGCGCCGCGCCCCCCTCCGACCCGTCGGGGACGGGCAGGGCGACCTTCGACCCCACTTGCAGGGCGCGGAGCTTTTCGATCTCTTCGATGTTCGCGCGCGTGTACCCGTCCTCCCGCGGGCACTGCCGCATACAGGCAAGGCACGCCCGCGCGAAGAGCACGTCGGGGAGATTCACGGGCACCCACTCCTCCCCCGCGACGCGCACGATCGCCTCCTCCGCCTGCCGTTGCAGGAAGTCGTCCTCCGCCGCGGCGAGGGCGGCGAACTCCACGAGGTGCCTCGCCGCATTCCCGTGAATCTTTCCGAAGGCGGGCAGAACGGTATGGCGGATGTAGTTGCGGGTGTAATTCTCGTCCCCGTTCGTCCCGTCCTCCACATGGCACAGCCCGTGCTCGGCGGCGTACGCCTCGATCTCGGCGCGGGTGCGGGAGAGGAGGGGGCGGACGATTCCCCCGTACTCCGCGATCGCCCGCATGCCCGAGATCCCCGTCCCGCGGGCGAGACGGAAGAGAACGGTCTCGGCGACGTCGTCCGCATGGTGCGCCGTCGCCACCAGATCGACCTCCTTCAAGAGGGTGCGGAACGCCTCGTAGCGCACCTCTCGGGCGACTTGCTCCACATTGCCGCCGTGCTCCTTCGCGAGCGCGGGCACGTCCACCCGCCGCACGGCGAGCGGGATTCCCCACGCCCTGCACAGCGCCTCGCAAAATTCCATGTCGCGCATGCTCTCCTCGCCGCGGATGCCGTGCTCGATGTGACAGGCGGAGAGGGCGATCCCGCACCCCTTGGCTTGCTCTTTGAACGCGTGCAGGAGACAGACGGAGTCCACGCCGCCCGAGAGGGCGACGCACACCCGCTTGCCCTGATATCGTTTCGCGTCGAAAAGCGTCATCGGAGAAAACAGTATAGCATATCCCGCCCGAAAAAGCAAGAGGAAACGCGCACCGAAAACAGCTCCCTTGCCCAAAGAATTTTTTCTCAAAGACTTGCAAATTTTTCTGCCCCGTGGTAGAATAAAATTGCGTCACAATTTCATATACTAACGTTCGCAAGATACAACGGCATCGGTGTATCCTTTTTCCACGTGAACGTTAGGAAATTGTGACGCAGACAATACGGGATACTCAATGCGGGCGCCCGAGATTGTCGGGCGTCCTTATTTTTTATCCCGCAAAACTCAAAAGGAGAAAGGAACATGAAACACAAACTTTTGACGGCGCTCCTGTGCCTCGCCTCGGCGCTCTGCCTCTGCCTCGGTATTACGGCGTGCGGCGGGGAGAGGCACACGCATGCGTTTACCAACTATGTCTACAACAACGACGCGACGTGCACGACGGACGGCACCGAGACGGCGACCTGTTCGTGCGGCGAAACGGACACGCGCACCAAGGCGTGGAGTAGGCTCGGGCACGATCTGCAACCCCAAGCGGAGAAGGCGCCCACCTGCACAGAGGCGGGGTGGGAAGCATATCAAGCGTGCTCCCGCTGTGATTATACCACCAAGCAAGAGATTCCCGCCACGGGACGACACACCTACCATGAGGGGAAATGTACCGTTTGCGGACATGAGCGTCCCGTCAGCGAAGGACTAACGTATCAACTGAATGCAGCGCAGGATGGATACATCGTAACGGGAATAGGTGATTGTAAGGATACCGATCTTTTCATTCCAGAGATTCACGAAAATTTATCCGTGACTTCAATCGCAGATGCTGCGTTCGGATCTTGCACCTCTCTCACGAGCGTTGATATCCCCGACAGCGTGACCTCAATCGGGTGGTATGCGTTCCAGGGTTGCACCTCTCTCACGAGCATCAAGATATCCGACAGCGTGACCTCGATTGGGGACTATGCGTTTCGGAATTGCGACTCTCTCACGAGTGTGACGATTGGGAACGGTGTGACCTCGATTGGAGAGGAGACGTTCTCCAATTGTCCGATCGAAGAAGCGACAATGCCGGCATCGGCAATTTCGTCTATCCCCCAAGAGTCCTTAAAGGCCGTCACGATCACAAGCGGCGCAGTCGGAAGCAGTGCGTTCTATAAGTGCACCTCTCTCACGAGCGTGACGATTGGAAACGGCGTGACCTCGATCGGGAATTATGCGTTCGAGTATTGCACCTCTCTCGCGAGCGTGACGATTGGAAACGGCGTGACCTCGATCGGGTTTTGGGCGTTCGATGGTTGCACCTCTCTCACGAGCATTGAGATTCCCGACAGCGTGACCTCGATCGGAGAGGATGCGTTCAAGGGGACTGCCTATTATGGCGCGTCGCATTGGGACAAGAGCGGTGTGCTCTATATCGGCAATCATCTCATCGAAGCAAAAGAGACTATCTCAGGCGCATACACCGTTCGGGCAGGGACTAAGACAATCGCGAAGAGTGCGTTCTATATGTGCACCTCTCTCACGAGCATCAAGATTCCCGACGGCGTGACCTCGATCGGGAGCAGTGCGTTCTCTTGGTGCACCTCTCTCACGAGCGTGACGATTGGAAACGGCGTGACCTCGATCGGGGAGGATGCGTTCTATTATTGCCGCTCCCTCACGAGTATTGGCATTCCCGACAGCGTGACCTTGATCGGGGATTGGGCGTTCGAAAATTGCTACTCTATCACGAGCGTGACGATTGGAAACGGCGTGACCTCGATCGGGGAGAAGGCGTTCGAAGATTGCTACTCTCTCACGAGCATTGAGATACCCGACAGCGTGACCTCGATCGGGGAGGCGGCGTTCGGATATTGTTCCTCTCTCACGAGCATTGGCATTCCCGACAGCGTGACCTCGATCGAATATCGTGCATTCTATTATTGCACCTCCCTCACGAGCGTGACGATCGGAAATGGCGTGACCTCGATCGGGAATTATGCGTTCTCGGTTTGCACCTCTCTCACGAGCATTGAGATACCCGACAGCGTGACCTCGATCGGGGAGGAGGCGTTCTATGAGTGCTATAAACTGATCGAAGTGTGGAATCACTCCGACCTTCCCATCGAAAAAGGGACAGATTCCTACGGCGATGTTGCTTATTATGCGAAGAACGTCTATCAAGGGGACGAGCCGAGCAAACAGACGGTGACGGACGACGGGTATATTTTCTATGAGGACGGCGGGGAGAGCTATCTCCTCGGGTATCTTGGCGAGGAGACAGAGCTCAATCTTCCACAAGTGAGTCCGAGTGGTAATCAATATGCGATCTATCACTATGCATTCTGTGGTTGCGACTCTCTCACGAGTGTGACGATCGGGAACGGCGTGACCTCGATTGGGTACCGTGCGTTCTGGGATTGCGACTCTCTCACGAGCATTGATATTTCCGACAGCGTGACCTCGATCGGAGATGGGGCGTTCGAGGATTGCCGCTCTCTCACGAGCATTGAAATTCCCGACAGCGTGACCTCGATTGGGTATGAGGCGTTCTATGGGTGCTCCTCTCTCACGAGCATTGAAATTCCCGACAGCGTGACCTCGATCGATAATTATGCGTTCGAGTATTGCTATAAACTGATCGAAGTGTGGAATCATTCCGACCTTCCCATTGAAAAAGGGACTGATTCCTACGGCTATGTTGCCTATTACGCGAAGTACGTCTATCAAGGGGACGAGCCGAGCAAACAGACGGTGACGAACGACGGGTATATTTTCTATGAGGATAGCGAAGAGAGCTATCTTCTCGGGTATCTTGGCGATGAGACAGCACTCACCCTCCCCCAAGCGAGCCCGAGCGGAAAGAAATATGCGATCTATCAATATGCGTTCTATGATTGCACCTCTCTCACGAGCGTGACGATCGGAAATGGCGTGACCTCGATCGGAGAGGATGCGTTCGATGGTTGCACCTCTCTCAAAAGTATCGAAATTCCCGACGGCGTGACCTCGATTGGGAATTATGCATTCTATTATTGCCGCTCCCTCACGAGCGTGACGATCGGGAACGGCGTGACCTCGATTGGGTACCGTGCGTTCGTGGGTTGCACCTCTCTCACGAGCGTGACGTTTACCGAAACGGAGGGCTGGTTTGTTTCAGAAAATGAAAACGCGACGAGCGGAATTGTGCTTTCAAGTGCAAACTTGCATAACCCCGCCACCGCCGCAAACTATTTGAAGAATACATACACAGATTACTATTGGAAGCGGAAGTAAGAGGGGGGGCGAAAAGTTTCGCGAAATTGTTAGTTTCGCGAAATTCTTCATCGAACAGACACGCGCGGTGCATTCCCTTTTTGTCATGACCCGCGCGGCGCATTCCCCTTTTTTGTCATGTTGAGCCGCGAGCCAACGTCCAGCGGACGTGGGCTCGCGAGTCGAAACATCTCTACCGCATTATAATAAGGTAGAGATTTTTCGACTTCGTTCGCTTCGCTCACTTCGCTCAAAATGACATTAAAGAACGCTTTGCTTCGCGCTTTGTCTGCAATAGAAACCTCGCGCGGGGCGGCATGACATTATAGAATAGCCACGCGCGGTGCATTCGCACCGCGCGTGGTCTTATAATGCGGAGGGGTGCCTCATTGTTTCTTTTCTGTCATGTTGAGCGGAGGCGAAGCCGAAGTCGAAACATCTCTACCGCTTTATAATAATGTAGAGATGTTTCGACTCGAGCGCCCGCGTCCATTGGACGCGGGCGCTCGGCTCAACATGACAAAAAGCAGCGGCTTCGCCTTACGGCTACTTCGCGCTTCACGCTCGTACCGCCCTTCGACAAAGAGAACGTGCGGGCGGGGCGTGCCGCGCTTGGTCTACAATAGAAACCGCGCGGCGGCGGTCTTTTCAAAAAAAATCATTTTCAAGCACAAAATCGATTGACAAACGCTTTCCGTTCCGCTACAATAAATAAGCCAATCAATGATTGGTCTATATCGCGGGGTAGAGCAGCCAGGTAGCTCGTCGGGCTCATAACCCGGAGGTCGCAGGTTCGAATCCGGCCCCCGCAACCATGGCGATGTAGCTTAGTTGGTTAGAGCGATCGGTTCATACCCGATAGGTCAGCGGTTCGACTCCACTCATCGCTA
>CANPXX010000008.1 GCA_947587085.1 uncultured Clostridia bacterium
GGTAGTCGCGCGCAACGAGCTCAAAATGCGCGTATGGGAGCGCGGGAGCGGGGAGACGTGGGCGTGCGGCACGGGCGCGTGCGCCGTCGCCGTGGCGGGCGTTTTGAACGGTTTGTGCGATATGGGGGCGGATATCCTCGTCCATCTGCGCGGCGGCGATCTGACCGTCTGTTACGACGGGACCACCGTCCGCATGACGGGACCTGCCGAGATCGCCTTCTGCGGCGAAGTGGAAGTGTAAACGGATGCGAGGTTGCATATGACGAAATATATCTTTGTGACGGGCGGCGTCGTCTCGGGACTCGGCAAGGGCATCACGGCGGCGTCTCTCGGGCGCCTGTTGAAGATGCGCGGCTACAAGGTCGCCTCCCAAAAGCTCGATCCCTACATCAATATCGACCCCGGCACGATGAGCCCCTATCAGCACGGCGAGGTGTTCGTGACGGAGGACGGCGCGGAGACCGATCTCGACCTCGGGCACTACGAGCGGTTCATCGACGAGGACCTCAACCAATTCTCCAACCTCACCACGGGGAAGGTGTATTGGAACGTGCTCACGAAGGAGCGCAACGGAGAGTATCTCGGGCAGACGGTGCAGGTCATCCCGCACATCACCAACGAGATCAAGAGCTTCATCTACAAGGTGGGAAAGACGACGGGCGCGGACATCGTGATCACCGAGATCGGCGGCACGACGGGCGACATCGAGAGCCAACCCTTCATCGAGGCGATCCGTCAGGTCTCCCGCGAAGTGGGGCGGGACAACTGCTGTTTCATCCACGTCACCCTCGTGCCCTATATCTCGGGCTCCTGCGAATTCAAGAGCAAGCCGACCCAGCATTCCGTCAAGGAATTGCAGGGGATGGGCATCTCGCCCGACATCATCGTGGCGCGCGTGGATGAGCCCATGCCCGCCTCCATCCGCGAGAAGATCGCGATGTTCTGCAACGTCTCGCCCGAGTGCTGTATCGAAAATCTGACCGTCCCCGTCCTGTACGAGGCGCCGATGATGCTCGAACGGAGCGACCTTTCGACGACGGTGTGCAGGATTCTCCATCTCGACCCGAGAGAGATCGATCTGAGCGAGTGGGAGGAGATGCTTTGCCGCATCCACGCCCGCAACCGCACGGTGAAGATCGCCCTGTGCGGGAAGTATGTACAGCTCCACGACGCCTACCTCTCCGTCGCCGAGGCGCTCGCCCACGGCGGCTATGAGTGCGGCGCGAAGGTGGAGATCCTCTGGGTGGATACCGAGAAGCTCACCGAGAAGAACGTGGCGCAGGCGCTCGGCGAGGCGGACGGCGTGCTCATTCCGGGCGGCTTCGGCGTCCGCGGGATAGAGGGGAAGGTGGTCGCCTGCCGCTATGCGCGCAAGCACAACATCCCGTATCTCGGCATCTGCCTCGGCATGCAGGTCGCCGTCATCGAGTTCGCGCGGAGCGTTCTGGGATTGGAGGACGCCAATTCCTCGGAGTTCTGTCCCGAGGGGAAGCATTCGGTCATCGACCTCATGCCCGACCAATACGGCGTGAAGATGGGGGGCACGATGCGGTTGGGCGCCTATCCGTGCGCGGTGCTCGGCGCCCGTCTCAAAGAGGCGTACGGGTGTGAGCTCGTCTCCGAGCGGCACCGCCATCGCTTCGAATTCAACAACGACTACCGCGAGGCGTTCGAACGGGCGGGCATGACCATCGCGGGGACCTCGCCCGACGGCTCGCTGTGCGAGGCGGTGGAATACGATAAGAACGATTTCTTCGTGGGCGTGCAGTTCCACCCCGAGTTCAAATCCCGCCCCAACAGCGCACATCCGCTCTTCCGTGAATTTATCCGCCATGCCGTGCAGCGCAAAAGCGGGCGCGGCTGAGCCGAGGAGTTTGGCATGAACATCAACGAACATTTCAAAGAGCTCAAAGAGAACTACCTCTTTGCGACGGTGGGGGCGAAGTTCGCCGCCTACCAGAAGGCGCATCCCGAGCGGAAGGTCATCAAGCTCTCCATCGGGGACGTGACCCGTCCGCTGGCGCCCGTCGTCATCGAGGCGATGCACCGCGCCGTGGACGATATGGCGCACCGCGAGACCTTCAAGGGATACGGTCCCGACCAGACCTGCTACGGGTACGACGTCCTCCTCGATTCCATCCGCAACAGCTATGCGCGGAAGGGGGTGTCGCTCGGCGCGGACGAGATCTTCATCTCGGACGGCGCCAAGTCCGATTGCGGGAACATCCTCGACCTCTTCTCCGCCGACAACACCGTTTTGGTGCCCGACCCCGTCTATCCCGTCTATCTCGACACCAACCTCATGGCGGGACGGCGCATCCTCTTCGCCGACGCCAACGCTTCGAACGGCTTTTTGCCGCTCCCCGACGACGGGGTGCGGGCGGACATCATCTACATCTGCTCGCCCAACAATCCCACGGGCGCGGCGTACAACCGCGAACAGCTCAAACTGTGGGTGGATTACGCCAACCGCATGGGCGCCGTCATCCTGTACGACGCGGCGTACGAATATTTCGTCACCGACCCCGCCCTCGCGCGCAGTATCTTCGAGGTGGAGGGGGCGAGAACGTGCGCCATCGAGCTGTGCTCGTATTCCAAGACGGCGGGCTTTACGGGCGTGCGGTGCGGCTACACGGTGGTCCCGCGCGAGCTCGTCCGCGGCGGCATGCGGCTCAACCGCATGTGGGCGCGGCGGCAGTCCACCAAGTTCAACGGCGTGAGCTACATCACGCAGATGGGGGCGGCGGCAGTCTTTACGGAGGAGGGAGAACGGCAGATCGCCGAAAATCTCGGCTACTACCGCAACAACGCGCGCATCATCTCCGAGTGCCTCGACGGGCTCGGCATCTGGTACACGGGCGGAAAAAATTCGCCCTACATCTGGTTGAAGTGCCCCGGCGGCATGGAGAGCTGGGCTTTCTTCGACTATCTCCTCGAAAACGCCAACGTCGTGGGGACCCCCGGCAGCGGCTTCGGCAGGAACGGCGAGGGATATTTCCGCCTCACCGCGTTCGGAACGGAGGAGAACACCCGCGAGGCGTGCCGCAGGATCGCCGCCCTTTTACAGTCATGATCGATACACGTTCGGCGGGCGTGCTGTGCCATATCTCATCCCTCCCCGGGAAGTACGGCATCGGTTCGCTCGGCAAGGAGGCGTACGCCTTCGCAAAGCGGCTCGCAAAGAGCGGCATCAAATTTTGGCAGATCCTGCCCCTCGTGCAGACGGGCTTCGGCGACTCGCCCTACCAATCGGTGGCGTGTTCCTCGGGGAATCCCTATTTCATCGACCTCGAGCTCCTCGCCGCGGACGGGCTTATCACCAAGCAGGAGTTGAAGGAGGCGAGAAGCGAGGGCGACGTGGATTTCGGCTCGCTGTACGTCCGCCGCTATTCCCTGCTGAGGAAGGCGTTCTCGCGCTTCTTCTTCGACGGTGCGGACTTCCGCGCCTTCATCGACAGCGGCGTCGCCGAGGATTACGCCCTCTTCATGACCGCCAAGACGGTCTTTGGCGGCTCCTTCTCCGATTGGGAGGAGGGAATCAAGTACCGCCGCGCGGAGGCGATCGAACGGCTCCGCACCGAATATCACGAGGAATATCTCTTCTGGAACTTCCTCCAATACGAGTTCTACGCGCAGTGGCAGGCGCTCAAACAGTACTGCAACGGGTTGGGCGTGCAGATCATCGGGGACATCCCGCTCTATGTCGCGTACGACAGCGCCGACGTGTGGGCGCATCCCGAGCTCTTCAAGCTGGACGAAGAGCTCCGTCCCGTCAAGGTGGCGGGTGTCCCGCCCGACTATTTCTCGGAGGAGGGGCAGCTCTGGGGCAACCCCGTGTATGATTGGGAGGCGCACGAGCGGGAGGGCTTCCGCTGGTGGAAGCGCCGCCTCGAAGTCGCGCTCGGCACCTACGACCTCGTCCGCATCGACCACTTCCGCGGCATCGACCGCTACTATGAGATCGACGCGGACGCCAAGACGGCACAGCACGGCGAATGGAAGGAGGGTCCCAAGGAGAAGCTCTTCGAGGGCGTGGAGTGCGCGGGACGGGTCATCGCCGAGGACCTCGGCGTGATGGACGACGGCGTGAAGAAGCTCATCGAACGGACGGGCTTCCCCGGCATGAAGGTGCTCCTCTTCGCCTTCGACGGCAACGAGGAGAACGAGTTCCTTCCCCACAATTTCGGGGAGGACTGCGTCTGCTACACGGGCACGCACGACAACGACACCGTGCGCGGCTATGTGGAATCGCTCGACGCGCCCGCGTTCATCCTCTTCCGTTCCCGCGTCGCGGCGGAGCTGGAGCGGCAGAACGTGCTCGTGGAGCTCGGCGCGCGCGGCGAGGGACTCGCGGAGGCGCTCGTGCGGCTGGCGTTCGCTTCGGACGCGCGGCTCGCGGTCGCGCCCATTCAGGATATTTTGGGGCTCAACAATGAGGCGCGCATGAATTTCCCGGGGACAGACCGCGGGAATTGGCAATTCCGTCTGAAAAAACAGCCCTGCTCGCGGGCAATGGGCAGGCTGAAAAAAATAGTAAAAAAATATCGGAGGTAACTTATGGCAAAAGAAAAGAAGGGCTTCTGGAAGGAATTCAAGGAGTTCATCACGCGCGGCAACGTCCTCGATATGGCTGTCGGCATCATTATCGGCGGCGCGTTCACCGCGATCATCACGGCACTCGTGAACAACATCCTCACGCCGCTCCTGCAACTCATCCCCGGGATGGGCGACGACGGGTTCGGCGCGTTGCAGGTCGTGTTGAGAGCGGCGACGATCGACGCCGAGACGGGCGCGGAGCTCGCTCCCGCCGTCATCCTCGACTTCGGCATCGTGATCTCGGCGATCGTGGCGTTCCTGCTCACGGCGTTCGTGCTCTTCCTCATCGTGAGAACGGTGAACAGAGTGCATGAGAAGGCGGAGGCGATGAAGGCGCAGAGAGAGGCGCAGGCCGCTGCGGCTGCGGCGCCCGCGCCCGAGGAACCCGCCCCCGAGGAGCCCGCTCCCGCGCCCGCTCCCACCACCGAGGAACTGCTGACGCAGATCCGCGACCTGCTCGCCGCAAAGGACGAGACGAAGAAGGAATGAGCTTTCGGGCAAAGAAAGACGGACGGCATGCACCGTCCGCCTTTTTTTGTGGAATGTGCGTGAAAAACGGGGGCGGCGGGCGAAACATCCTTGACTTTGTGCGCGCGATATAGTATAATAAACATAATAGTGTATTTATTCAATATACTATGGGTAGTTATCAAACGGAGACGGCTATGAGAAGAAAACTTGTATTTGCGGCTCTGAGTGCGGCGCTCGCTCTGGCGCTGTGCGGAGCCGTATGCGCTTGCGGGAGCGAGCCGCAACATCTTGCGCACGCTTACGGCGAATGGACGGTGACGGAGCCGACCTGCACGGAGGCGGGTTCGCGCACGCGCGCGTGTACACACGAAGGGTGCACGGCGACGGAGACGCAGGTCCTCCCCGCGCTCGGGCACGATTTCGATTCGGGCACGGTGACCGTAGAGGCGACCTGTACGGAGGGGGGGACGCGCACGCGCACCTGCCGCCGTTGCGGGACGACCAAGACGGCGGAGCTCGCCCCGCTCGGACACGATTGGGTGGAGGGGAGAACGATCTCCGCCGCGACCTGCACAGAGGCGGGGCGCGCAGAGCACACCTGTTCCCGTTGCGACGTCACGGAGGAGTACGATTCGGCGGCGCTCGGGCACGATTGGAACGTGAAGCGTCTCTCCAATCCCACCTGCACGGCGGCGGGGAGCGAACAGCGGACGTGCAACCGTTGCACGGAGTCCGAGACGGTGACCCTCGAAGCGCTCGGGCACAGCTGGAACGCGGGCGAGGTCGTCACGGAGGCGGACTGCACCCATGAGGGGCTGCTGCGCCGTACCTGTACGCGCGGCTGCGGCGCGACGGACGAGGTGGTGACCGAAGCGCTCGGGCACGATCTCGAAGAGGACTTCACCATCGATACGCCCGCCACCTTCGAGCACGCGGGGGAGAAATCCCGCCACTGCGCGCGCGGATGCGGCTTCAAGGCGGAGAGCACGGTCATCCCGCAGCTCAACGACAATACGCCCATCGTCTATGAATTCCGTCTCCTTCGCAACAACGGGGAGAAACTGAATGCGTCCGCCTCCATCACCGTTTACGAATCGGACGGCGTCACCGTCGCGGCGACGGGCGCGCCCGCCGATTTTGCGGGCGGCGTGTTCACGGCGGAGCTCCGCCCGCGCACCTATACCGTGCGGGTGACCGACCTGCCCGCGGGCTATTCCGCGGAGGAGAGCTACACGGTGGAGGCGCTTTCGCCCGTCTGCCCCGTCTACCTCACGGCGCACCTCCTCGAAGGACAGGCGCCCTCCGGCACGCGGTACCGCGTGGGGTCGGTGATGTACGACTTCACCATCCCCGCCTCCGAGACCAATCTCAACAAGGAGATCAAACTCAGCGAGGTCCTCGCGACCAAAAAGATGGTATTTCTCAACTTCTGGTATACGACGTGCACCTATTGCATTCAGGAATTTCCCTATCTGCAAGCGTCGTACACGGAGAATCGGGCGGACGTCGAGGTGCTCGCGATCGACCCGATCGACGCCTCGATGGGGGACATCTGCGCCTTCATGAACAATTTGGGGCTAACCTTCCCCGCGATGAAGGACAGCGCGAAGCTCAGAGAGATGTTCGGCGTGACCTCCTATCCCACGAGCTTCGTGATCGACGGGGAGGGCGTGGTGTGCGCCGTCCTCGAAGGCGCGTCCGAAAAGGCGACGTTCGATTATTACTTTGAAAAATATACGGCGGAGAGCGGGCGGAACGACATCGCCGCGAGCCTTCGCGACGTCGCGCTCCCCGCTGAGAGCGGGGACAGCGGCAGAAAGACCAATGCGGAGGTGATACGATGAAGGGCAAGAGAAAGATCTTGTTCGCGCTCACGGCGCTCCTCGGGTTCATGTTGCTCCTCGCGGCGGCGGCTTGCTCGCCCTCCCGCGTAAAGCTCTCCTTCGAGACCAACGGCGGCGCGGCGGTCGAGTCCGTCGAGACGACCGCGGGCACCGTCGTCCCGCTCCCCACGCCCGTGCGCGAGGGATACGTCTTTGACGGCTGGTATCCCGACGTCGATCTCTCGGGCGAGGCATGCGGCGAAACGGTCACCGCGGAAAAAAGTGCGACCTATTACGCCAAGTGGACGGCGGGGTACCGCCTCACGCTGGACGCCAACGGCGGCACGCTCTCCACGGCGGCGCTCTGGCTGAGGGAGGGGGATTCCCTCCAAGCGGCGGTGGCGGGACTCACGCCCGTCAGGGAAGGCGCCGTGTTCGGCGCGTGGTTCCTCGGGGAGGACGTCCTCGCCTCGCAGACGATGCCCGCCTCCGACCTCACGCTCACGGCGAAATACCGCGTGGATTACCTCGTCGAAGTGTATCTCGCCAACGTGCGGGGGACGGCGTACGTCCGCAGTGACGCCGACGCGTTCTACGGCACGGGCTACATCGGGACAGCCGTCGAGGCTACCGCTCCCGTCGTCGCCAACTTCTATCTCAACGAGGAGCCGCAGAGCGGCACGCCCGTTTCCCGTCTCGTCCTCTCGGAGAAAGAGAGCGAGAACGTGTTCCGCTTCTACTTCGACCGCATGCGCTATGCCGTGTCCTATGCGGCGAACGCGCCAGCGGGCACCATCGCGGAGGGGACCATGTCGCCCACCGAGGCGCCCTACGAGGCAAAGACGGCGCTCGCCGCCAACGCCTTCACGGTGGAAGGGTACCGCTTCGCGGGTTGGAGCACGCGCCCCGACGGCGACGTCGAGTACACGGCGGAGAGCGAATTCGAGACGTTGCAGAGCGTCACGTTGTACGCCGTCTGGGACAGGGGATATACCGACCGTCTCGGCGGGACTGACCTTCTCTTCTTCCCCCGTCTCGCCCCGACCGAGGCGATCCTCAGCCGCGGCGGCGTGGAGTTCAAGGGCGTGCGCGACGGCGACGCCTTCACCTTCCGCACGGACGCATGGGAGCGCAATGGCAAGGTTTTCGGCTCCACCTTCTGCTATGCGGACGACGCCAACAAGGGCGAATACCGCTACTTCGAAAACAACCCCATTGACCCCGACATCGACGACAACGCCCGTCTGCACGAGGACATCGTCCTCACGGTGGACGAGTACATGCAGGCGACCTACCGCAACGGCGGGCACAGCTGCGTCGGCTCGGTGGAGTTCGACGGCTTGCGGGGCGATTATTTGTTCCGGAGCGACGACCATTCCTTCCACTTCCTCACCGCTTCCGCGGAGAACACCGAGATCGGCAAGGACGTCTTTTACCGCGGCGGGGAGGAGGCGGGCGTCTATATCGACCTCATCATTCTCGACGCCGAGACGGGCGCGGTGCAGTCGGACGGATACTTCCTCGTCCTCGACGGGTACGGCAATCTCCAACTCACCACGCCCTCCGAGGCGGACTATTACGGCTACTATTACACCGACGGGACGTACGGCGATTCGGCGGGCGACGTCTACTACAAGATCAACCTGCTGTTGAACGACGCGGACGGCGCGCTCACGGGCGCGATCGGCTGGCACGAACAGTATCTCTACACGAGACCGCTCCGCCCGACGTACGGCGGATACGTCTTTGCGGACGGGTACCGCGGCGACTATGAGGGGACGGACGGCGGAACGCTCACGCTGGACGGCTATTCGCAGTTCGCGGACAGTGCCAAGTACACCGCGGCGGACGGCAAGTCCTATCAGGGCAGTTATACGATCGAGGAGCGCGTGCTCGACGGCACCATCCTCACCATCTCGCGCGCTGGCACGGCGCTGATCTCGTTGAAGCTGGATCCCGAGGCGCGGAGCGTGGAGCCGTTCACCGACTCCCGCGCGCCGCACACGGAGTACCGCCGTCTGACGGACGGCAGTCCCGCCTTCCCGCTCCTCGTGCTGTATGAGACGGACGACGGCATGACCGCCGAGCTCTACCGCGAGGGGAACAATGGCGTGCCCGACGCAACGGGGACCGTCACGCAGGAGAGGCAGGGGAACGTCCTCTTCTACACCTTCACGGACGGGAAGGGGAACAGCTTGAAGTTCTACACCATCTCCCTCGTCAACTATACGACGCAGGAGGCGGTCAACGTGTATTGCGTGCTCGAAGAGAACGGCGAGAAGAAATACGAGACCATCCCCGTGACGGGCGGCGGCGAGCTGTGGAACACGGGCGCCGCGCTCGGGAGCGGCGGCACCCTCTACTTCACCGCGGACGGGCAGGTGTTCGAGGGCGGGCTCTCCTATGTGCAGAGCGCCAACTTCGAGATGTCGTATGCGGAATTCCTGTATGCGGACGAACAGGCGGGCGAAGCGGGGACGCTCTATTTCCTCATCGACGCGGGCAGGGCGACGCTCATCGGCACGCCCGAGCTCATGCTGTACGGATATATCGAGTACATTCCCGATTCGGGCATCGGCGACTACGAGATGACGCTCTGCATCAACTGTCTCGGCGATGCGCTGTATTACGACTTTGCCGCGATGCGGACCTACCCCGGGACGTACAAAACGAAGGGCAAGACGACGTTCGGCGAGGACATCTACACCTTCACGGCGACGGGCACCTATCTCACCTTCGACTTCCTCATCCACACGTTGGAGGAGTACGGGGACGAGTATCTCTTCTATGAAATATACGACAGGAGCGCGGAGGGGACCTTCCGTTCGGACGCGGGAGAGGTGCTTCTTCTCGACGGCTTCTACCGCGGACGGTACACCGACGCGGCGGGCGCCGAGCACGAGGGGACCTATTCGCTCAAAAACGACCTCGAGCTCGCCGTGCGGTTCGAGACGGAGGACGGGGCAGCCATGGTATTCAGCATCACCAAGGGGTTCCTCCGCAACACCTTCCGCGCCGTGGATTACGCCTACGGCACCGCATGGGTGCTCACCAACAGCGCATACGAGCCCGTCGGATATCAGCTCGTGTTCGACGGGCAGGGCAACCTCACCGCGAACAGGGAGGGCGGCGCGCGCATTTTAGGATACTATGAGATATTGAACGCCGAGAACAACGAATATCTGCTGCATATCGACCTTCCCGGGCTCTTCGCGGAGGACCTGCTCGTTACCCTCATGGAGAACGAGCTCCTCGGCGCGCACATCTGCGTGCTGTATGACAGGAACGTGAACGGCGTGTTCGTGGACGGGGATTGGAACATCCTGCGCCTCGACGGGTACGGGTACGGCGATCTCGTGACGGACAGGGAGGAGACGGGCGGCAGCGGGCTCTATACCGTTCTCGACGAGGAGAAGGGATTCGTGCGGTTCAGCTTGCAGAGCGCGGACGGCGAATCCGACACCGTAGATACCTTCGTGGCGCTCGATTACGAGAAAAAGAGCTTCCGCTTCCTCGACTATGCCGCATTGGGCGCGGTCTATCTGAGCGCCGATCTTAAGGTGCTCGTGTTCGGAGAGGACGGGACGGGCTACCTCGGCAGTGAGGCGGGCTTCTACTTCGCGGCGGCGGATAAGACGTATTTCTACCTCGACAGCCCCACGGAAGGCGTGTACGAGTGCGTGGAGATGAACGCGCTGACGGGCGCGGCGACCTTCGAATACGGCGGCGTGACCTATTACAAGTGGGATGGGGAGGAGATCGTGCTCGACGGCACGATCGAGCTCTTCGACGAGGAGGGCAACGCGTGGGCGGAGAAGCCGACCGCGGCGGCGCGCCTCACGTTCACGCCCAACGGCAGGTATAACAACCGCGTGGAGGCGGTGCTCTCCATCGACGGCGAGCAGTACAGCGGCTTCCGCATCAACTTCTATGTGGGGGATGCGTTCGAGCCGAGCCTCGTCTACAACGGCGTGCAGTACGACATCGTCTCCTGCAACTATATCCCGAACGGCGCGCACACGTTCACCGTGCGGGCGGGCGCCAAGACGGTACGCTACCTCGATTATAACTCCCGCTACATCGAACCGGGCGAATATACGAATGTGGCGGCGCGCGGCGGCTGGATCGAGCGCACCACGATGGGCATCGGACCCGTGGAATTCCGCGAGGCGACCTACAAGGGCTCCTTCTACTACCTGTACGACGCGGCGACCTTCGCCGAGCCCATCACCTTCGACGGCGAGACGGCGATCGTCATCGGCTGGCGCAGGACGTACGACGAGACGTACGAGATCGTGTTCGACTATGAAGGAACGCGCTACGCCGTGGACTTCTATTTCTATGAGAGCAACGGCACCATCTATTACCTGCTCCACCAATTCTATACCTATGAGGAGGTGGACGCGGGCGAATACACCGTCGGCGTGAAGTACTTCCGCTATACCAACCTCTCGGGCACCCCCGGGTACGGCGACGCCGAGGCGTACATGGGCAGGGCGGTGAACGCCACCGTGTTCCGCAAGTCCGACCAAAAACCCATGATCGCGTTCGACAACTATACCGCGCTCGGGCTCACGGGGAGAGCGGTGTGGCTCATCGAATGTTCCGACGAAAAGGCAGACGGCACCCGCGACGCGGCGGACGGCTTCTTCGTGCAGTTCGAACTCGGCACCGACGGCAAGACGGTGACGGGCGCGACCGTCACCCGCCATACCGTCCTCGACGTGCGCCGCACCAACGAATACTATGTGCACCTGTTCCTCGATGAGGCGGGGAACATCGCCCATGTGGCGGCGGCGGGCAAGTATTCGAACGGCTCCTATCGGTGGATCACCCGCTCGGAGGGCATGACCTACAATGCGGATAAAACGGAATGCACCTTCCAGACCGTCGAAGAGGTGCGCGCGGGCGGCATCGTGACCGAGATCATCAGAACGGAATACCGCTTTACGTTCACGCGGAGCGTGGAAGGGAACAGCTACACCATGACCGCGACAGAAGAAAGAAAATAAAAGAGGGTTTCGAGAAATTACGAGCGTTACGGCGAGAATGAAAAAGGGTCACCACTGCTGACACAATTGAGTTGGACAAAAGGGGAGCTTCCTTATTGTCATGTTGAGCCGCGAGCCCACGTCCAGCGGACGTGGGCTCGCGAGTCGAAACATCTCTACAATGTTAAGGTAGAGATGCCTCGACTATGCTACTTCGCGCTTCGCGCTCGTGCCGCCCTTGGACAATAAAGAATGTGCGGGCGGGGCGGCAGGACAGAGGAGCGAATGGACGGCAGGACAAAAAGGAGAGAACGGGACGGCAGGACAGAAGCGCGGGGCTTTCTTCCTTATTGTCATTTCGACCGACGCGTAGCGTTCCATTATTATTGTCATTTTGCCCGACGCGTAGCGGCGCACGAGCCATAGGCGAAGTAGCGGAGGCGAAGCGCTTCCTATTGTCATTTTGAGCGGAGCGCAAGCGAAGTCGAAAAATCTCCACAATGTAATAAGGTAGAGATGTTTACTTCGCGGCGTTGCCGCTCGTGCCGTTGCAAGCAACGGGGCGACACGAGCGCCCGCGTCCATTGGACGCGGGCGCTCGGCTCAACATGACATTAGAGCGAATGGCGGTATGATAGAAGAGCGGGGCTTTCTTCTTATTGTCATTTTGCCCGACGCGTAGCGGCGCACGAGCCATAGGCGAAGTAGCGGAGCGCAAGCGAAGTCGAAAAATCTCCACAATGTAATAAGGTAGAGATGCCTCGACTACGCTACTTCGCGCTTCGCGCTCGTGCCGCGCTTTGTTTACAATAGAAGCCTCGCGCGGGGCAACATGACAAATTGGAGCTACTTCGGCGCAAAGCGCCTCGTGCCGCGCTTGGACAATAAAGAACGTGCGGGCGGGGTGGCACATGACATTAAAGAGGGCGGCAGGACAGAAGAGCGGGGCTTTCTTCTTATTGTCATTTTGAGCGGAGGCGAAGCCGAAGTCGAAAAATCTCCACAATGTAATAAGGTAGAGATGTTTACTTCGCGGCGTTGCCGCTCGTGCCGTTGCAAGCAACGGGGCGACACGAGCGCCCGCGTCCATTGGACGCGGGCGCTCGGCTCAACATGACATTAAAGCGAATGGACGGCATGACATTTGAGAATAGAGAGTGGGGGAAGGGAAAAAAAAGAACGGTTCGGAAGAACCGTTCTTTTTTTTGTGTTGTGCTGACCTTGGGGCGTTGCCTCCGCTTGGGGGTCAGTGGCTGACCTTGGGGCGTTGGCGCCGCTTGGGGGTCAGGGGTTGACCTTGGGGCGTTGCCGCCGCTTGGGGTCAAGGGTGCTTGGTCAGAGGTGTTACATGAGACCGCCAACACCACCGCCCATGCCGCCAGGAGAGTACATTCCCACCACATCTGCCAAGTGGTTCTCCATGATGTCTCCGTACGCCTCACCAGACGTAGGAGCATCAAAACCGCCCTCGTCCGTTGATTTGTAATTGCACATCAGAATCCCCTGAACCATTCCGTCGCCTTCATCCGCTTGGACATATTGAATAATCAACCAATAATCCTTGCTTTGATAGTTAATTTTTACAGAGAAGAATATATTGGTCATTCCCACATCGCTCTCGGAACCCTTCACGGGAGCCTCGTCCGAAACGGTTACAGTAACCGTGTTACCCGCTTGCTGTTCCTGCATGGATGTCGTGATGGTTATCGTACCGTGTTCATCGATAACGAGAACCGAGCCGTCGGTCTGACTCATATAGGTACCCTTATATTTCGCAAGAGGGGAGGTTCCCGCAGCTTCAGCCGTGAGGGTGTACGTCTTGCCCTCTTCCCAATTCTCCGCGAGGGTGAACGAAGTCTTGCTCGTGGTGGTGAGGGTGTACGTCTTATCCTTCGCCGCATTGGTGAAGATGAGCACCAACTGATTCTCTGCCGTGACGTCGAACGATACAGGCATAAGCGTGTCGTCAAGGCTACAAGTTAAGCCCTCGTCCGATATGGTGAACGTCACAGGCACTTCATCAGCGGACTTATAGGTGATGTTTGCCGTGAGGTAGTCGTTCATGTCCAGAGGTTCAAGGGTAGCGGAAGTCTCATCGGAGAGCACCACCCCGAGCTGGACATCGTCCTCAGAAAGCATTGCCATCAAGGTGACGGGCTCTTCCAAGCTATCCGTCGTAAATACGATTTGGATCATCGTTACGCCATGCTCACCGGGCTGTACTCCCATATACACGATGGTTGC
Organism: uncultured Clostridia bacterium; assembly: GCA_947587085.1. Taxonomy (GTDB): domain Bacteria; phylum Bacillota; class Clostridia; order Christensenellales; family Borkfalkiaceae; genus Gallimonas. The sequence continues at coordinate 14,126 of CANPXX010000008.1, forward strand.
AGTCTCGTTCTTGTAAATGATGGTGCTATCGGCGGCGATCATCAGACCGCCCAAGATGGTTTCTTCGTCCTCGCTGACTACCTTGTAACCGCCCGACGCCGAGAGGATAGCAGAAGGAAGTCCCTTGAGGGTAAAGACGTGGTTAATCGAATCGTCCACTTCATCGGGCTCTACAAGCGAGATCTTGAGGGGACCCATGGAAGGCATTCCTCCGGGACCTGCCGATAGCTCCATAGGATACAACTGACAGCTCGTTCCTTCAATGGTCAGATTGGCATAGCCATCCTCCAATCCAACGACAGTCACGGTTCTCGACCCCCATACGACGCCGCCCTCTTCGGTGATGACGAAGTCGTCCTGTTTGTCTGCCGTGTACGTACCTGCCACGAACCCTGCATCAAGGAGAGAAGGTGCGGGCGCGTCTTTGGGCTGGAAGGTATCCGTGTCGCCATCGACCGTCATCACCAATGCCCACGAAGAAGGACCGACCTGCTTATTTTCCAGCGTGCCCGAAACGATCGTGCCATCTGCCTTTTTGATGAGGACAAGATAGTCTCCATACGAGTTGGTACCGATGACGACGATGGTTACGTTCGTCGCGCTGATCGCGCCGTCCTCGGCGATCGTGAGGTCGCCATAGTCAACATCCGAGCCGCTACCGGGCGCCTTCTGATAGGTGTTTGCCCAATCGGGATCCACTTTCAAAGTCGTTGCCGTATAGGTATGATCGGTGCCGTCGTTGAGCGAGACGGTGTAGGTCTCTTCGCTCTGCGTCAACGTAAGGGTGTAGAACGCGATGTTCACATTGCTGATATTGCCCTTGTTGACGCCGAATTTGTAGGTGTACGACGTAGGAGCGCTACCGCCAACCTCGAGGACTACGACCTCCTTGCCGTTGTACATGATCTTGCTGTCCGAACGGAGCACCAAGTTCTGCAATTCTTCGGCGATGTACACCGTTGCCATTTCACCGCTTGCCGCTTCGGGGATGGTGGGGGTTGCGACCACGTTTTCTTCATCATAGAAGTAGTAGACGGGGGTTTCGCTATCCGTGGGCACCATCTTCAGCATTTTAAGAGACTCATCATACGACAGCGTGTAGAGCTTGCTACCCCACATCACCGTATAGGTATCGGTCTCTTGGGCGATCACGCCGAACGTCTGGCTCGGCCAAGCAATGCTATTCGCATCAATCGTGAGGGCCTGATAACTGAGATCGACCGCATGCCAGGTGCCTTGGAAGTTCGCAGAGAAGGTAGGATTCTCCACAACGTCCATCACAAAATTCACGGTGAAGCTACCGGCGGCATAACTCGTCAAATCTGCGGGAACCGTAAAGACAATGGTCAGCGTCTTTGCTGCCGCGTCATACGTGACGCCCTTGTCCGCATTCGTCTCAACGGGAAGGGTTTCGGCCGTCGCGACGCCGACACGATAGCTGAATGTCGCCGGGAACTTGTAGTGTTCCTTGGGCGTGAAGGTGAGCGTGACCATATCGCCGACTTCATAGACAGTCTGGTTCGGCACTTTCGTGTAGGTTCCATTCTGCGAAGAACCGGCAACAGTGTACTGTTGATGTGCCGTTACCTCGACTCTCGTCGTATCCGTGATCGTAAAGGTGCAGGTCTTTCTCGCGTCCGGAGTGAGAACGGTACCCTCGGTATCTGCGCCGACGTAGCTCTTGACGGAATCGAGAACAACATACGTCTTTGCGCTGAACCTGATCGCGACCGTGCTCCCTTTGGCAATTTTGGTGAGATCGGTCGTGGTGGTGCCGTCTACCGTGACCGTGTAAGGCGTGGTATTGAAGAGGGTGGTGGGAAGCACGATCGTGAGCGTGCACACCGCCTCCGCGTCTGCCTCTGCCTTGGTGATGAACACGGGCTTGAAGTTCATGTCGCCCGTCACGGTGAAGGTATACGTTACAACGCCTTCCGTGGAGACCGTATATTGGTCCTCAGCGACCGTCTGCATATTGACTTGGAGAGAACGGAATACATAGTCGGTCGCGGGGGTGATGGTAGCGGTCACCTGCGTGCCGTGCGCATACTTGTTGCCCTCAGCGGCGGGAGAGAAGGCGATCGTGCCGCCCGCGCCCACCGTGGTGGTGAGGGTATAGGTCGGGACGCCGATCGTGAACGCATAGTGGCGTTCGGCGCTTCCGACGACAACATTGGTATCGTCCACGGGGGTCACGTTCACGGTCATGGTGTACGTGCCCGCGGGGAAGGTGTGGATATCCACGCTGCTCTGGAGTTCCTTATAGAACACCCACTCCGGCGTCGTTTCGCCCTGCTTGACGAAGAGGAGATAGGGGAGGGAACTCGTTGCGCTGTCCGCGGTGACCCGCACCGTCGTTTCTTCGGCGAGCGTGAAGGTGAAGTAGAGGGGAACCCAATATTCTTCCTCCACCTTTCCGGAGCCGTCCGCCTTGTCAACTTCATGCACGCCGCGCTGGAGCCACACTTCATAGTCGCCCACAAGGCTCGTGAGCGTGAAGGGGGTCTCCTCGGTGCCGGCACCCTGCCAAGGATAGGTATGGGTACCTGCCGCCGCGCGAGCAGCGAACTGATACTCGGGTTCGCCATTGCTGGTACCGATTCCCAACATGGTGCCCATGCCGTCGCTCGGAATGACCATCAAGAAGTTGAGCTCATCGTCCAACGTCACGATATAGATAGCGGTGCCTTCGGGAACATCCGCGCCCTCCGTCACGAGATAGGAGGTGACGTCTGCGAGGACGACCACTTCATGCTCGCCCCACGTCACGCCGCCATCGGCTATGACGAGCTCTTCATCGCCTTCCGCGACCTCATCAGCCGTATTTTCATAGGTTGCGTCGAGGGTATCGGGAAGGGTAGGCTTCGTCACGTCGGTGGGGAAGGGATCCTTCACATAGACGTTGCGGACGCCCGCCGTGCCTTGGAGCGCGAGCACGCCTTTGGACACGCTGACGGTGTAGTCGCTATTCTCGATCTTCGCCGTGAACACATCGCCAGACTTGGTGACGGTCGAGGCGATCTCGGTGCCGGAAGCGCCCGTGAGAACGAAGGAATCCTCCGCGATGACGATCTTTTCGCCGTCAACCGACTTCCACGTGCCGACATAATCCGCCGTGAAGCCGAGGGTGGGCGCCGCCGACACGAACGTGACGGTGATCTCCACATCCGCCGTGACGGTGAAGGTGAATTTGCCGTCCGTCAGCGTCTTAGCCTCCGTGCCGAGCAGTACGCTTTGCACAACGTACCCCGTTGCGGCGGTCACGGTAACGGTGATCTCGGTGTTCTCCGCATAATTTCCGTCTGCAGCGGCGGGCGACAAGGTCACCGTTCCCTGCGAAGAAGTATATGTGGCGGTCACATGGAACATCGTCGGCGTTGCCACCGCGTCTTTGAAGGTCGCCGTCACGGTCGTATTCGACTGGATGGCGAACGTGTACTGCCCCTCGGTAAGGGTCTGCGCCGTGCCGTTGACGGTGAACGCGTCTACTTCATAGCCCGTGTTCGCCGTGACCGTTACGGTGACCTGCTCGTCCTTCTTGTATGCAGTGCCGTCTGCGGGAGAGCTTACCGCCACAGTGCCTTTGGTCGCATCGAACTCGGTCGAGACGGTGTACGTCTCTTCCTGTTCGGTAGGACCGCATGCGGCGGCAACCGCACCGACGCCGAACGCCATGCACAGAACGAGACCGAGAAGCGTGATACGCTTCAAAAGTTTGTTCATAGTTGCCTCCTTAAAAAATTTTTGCATATTCAAACGGCTTTTCTGCCGTCTTTGCCGATGGGGCGGGGCGCCGTACGCTGTTAAAGCGAAGGACCCGCGACTTTCTCGCCGAGATGCCGCCGCGTATTTGCATATACGCGCGCATAACCAATAGTATTATACCTCTTTTTATTCTTCAAGTTTACAGCATGAACATGAAAAAATCAACGAAATGACCGCGCGGTTTCAAAAGTTTGGAATTTTGATTGTTTGCATGAATTTTTTAACGAAACTTTCATAAAATAGCGCAGAAAATCACAAGATATCCCATTTTTACACAACTTATTTGCGAATACGGGTGTATGCTTGCGGCGGTTATACGGTATATATTCGACGAATATTCACGGTGCGGCGGAGGGGCGTCCGCGCGGGAGAAGGGGGATTCGGCACGGCGGAAGGGGAATTTCGCCCTCGCGCGCACCATTAAGAAATCTATGTGAAAATCTATGAAAATTCTCATCGGGCGGTGAGATTTCCTTGACATCGCGCGCCGCGTCGCGTATAATGGAGCAGGATTTATACATACGCAATATTTCGCGCCGCCCCGCGCGGCGCCGCAAAGGAGTCAATATGAAGTTCAAAGTCCGCATCCTGCTCGCTTTGGCATCGGTCGCTTGCTTCGCCCTCGTCGGCGGCGTTTGCGCCTGTGCGCCCAAGGAGTCTCCCTCCGAGCACACCGAGCACAGCTACGGTGCGTGGGCGGTCACCCGCGAGGCGACCTGCACCGAGGCGGGCGAGCGTTCCCGCAAGTGCACCGAATGCGACGACACGCAGACGGAGCCCATCCCCGCGCTCGGGCATGTGTTCGGCACGGGGAAGGTCACCAAGGCGGCGACCTGCACCGAGGAGGGCGAGCGCACCTATACCTGTTCGCGCTGTGAAACGACGACGACGGAGGCGCTCCCCGTCATCGACCACGACTGGATGCGCGTCGGCAGCTATGTGAAGGAGCCCACCTGCACCGAAGCGGGCGAGGGAACGCAGAAGTGTTCCATCTGCGGAACGGAGCGTTCGGGCGAGCTCCCGCCGCTCGGGCATCTGTTCGGCGACCCGACCGTCTCTCCCGCTCCCACCTGCACCGAGGACGGCAAGCAGGTGCGCAAGTGCACGCGGTGCGATTTCGAGGAGGTTACCGTTCTTCCCAAGTATGAGCATCGGTGGGTGATCGAGACGAGAAACAGCGAGCCCACCTGCACGGCGGCGGGGAGCGCCGTCTACCGCTGCGATCTGTGCGGCTCGGAGGAGACGCGGGAGATAGCGGCGCTCGGGCACGACTACGAGAGCTTCTACACCGTGGACGAACAGGCGACCTTCGACCATGCGGGGAGCAAGTCCTATCACTGCAAAGTGTGCGGAGATAGGTCGGGCACGGTGGAGATTCCCCAGCTCCACGAGGGACAGGCGATCTCGTATGACTTCCGCGTGGTGCGCAACAACGGCGACCTCATCAAGAGTTCGTCCTGCATCATCACCGTGAAGGACGGGGAGAACGTCGTCGCCACGAGCGACCGCACCACCCTCGTCGATGGCGTGTTCACCGCGCAACTCCTTCCCAAGGAATATACCGTCACGGTGGAGAACGTGCCGCTCGGCTATACCGCCGCGGCGAGTTATACCGTCTCTCCCTTCGACCCCAACTGCAATCTGTGGCTGACGGCGGCGCCCATCTCTTCCTCCGCGCCCGCCTCCCTGCACTACCGCGAGGGGCAGGTGATGTACGACTTCACCGTCCCCGCCGCCAATTCGGATACGGGCGTGGCGGTCTCGCTGAGCGAAACGCTCAGAGGGAAGAAGCTCGTCGTGCTCAACTTCTGGTATGTGGACTGCGGCTGGTGCCAACAGGAATTCCCCGGGCTTCAAAACGCTTATAGGAACTATTCGGACGACGTGGCGATCATCGCCGTGAACGGCTATTCGACGGATACGCTCGCGTCCATCCGCTCCTTCAAGGGAGAGTATCGCCTCACCTTCACGATGGTGCGCGACGAGGGCTTGGATCTCGTCTCCAAATTCAACGTGACCAGCTACCCGACCAGCGTCTTTATCGACGCCGAGGGAGTCATCTGCGAGATCCATACGGGATATACGGAACAAGCCGGCTTCGAGACGCGCTTCAAGCGGTACATCTCGGATCGGTATTGGGAGAACGGACACGGCGCTTCCGCGGCGTCGGTCGTCTGCACGCAGCCCGAATGCGTGCTCCCCGATAAGCGGCTTATGGGGGACGTGCTGTAACGTCCCGCCTTCGGACGGAACCGTCCATCGGACGACACCGTCCATCGGGCGGTAGCGCCCATCAACATTCTCAGGAGGACCGATCATGAAAAAATTGCGCAAAAGTTTGCTCGTGATGATCTCCGCGCTCTTCGTGCTCGCGCTCGGGCTCGTGGCGGCGGCATGCAACTCCAACGCAAAAAAGGTAACGCTCTCGTTCGAGACGAACGGCGGGAGCGCGGCGGAGTCCATCGTTGCCGAACCGGGCACGACGGCGGAGCTCCCCGCGACCGCGCGCGATGGGTTCGTGTTCGACGGCTGGTATCTCGCCGCCGACTTCTCGGGCGAAGCGTGCGGCGGGACGGTCACCGTTCCCGAAAAGAACACCACCTATTACGCGAAGTGGGCGACGGGGTACGAGGTCAAGCTCGAGCTCGACGGCGGCACGACCGCCACGGGGACCACGTCGCTGTGGCTCAAAGAGGGCGCGAACGTCTATGACGCCGTGCAGGGCGTCCAGCCGACCAAGGCGGGGCTCACCTTCGGCGCGTGGTTTGTCGGCGACGACGAGCTCTCCCGCACCCTCACGATGCCCGCGGAGACCGTCACGCTCACCGCGAAATATAAGGTGGGTTACGTCGTGCAGATCTACCTCGCCAATGTGGAGATTGGCTATCAGCGGCACGACGAGTTGGAGGTCTCGGGCAGCGATTACGTCGGCAAGACGCTCACGGTGGAGGAGCCGCAGATCGCGAATTTCGTGCCCAACGATGCGCCCGAAGGCGCGGCGCCCTCGTTGACGCGCACGCTCTCCGAGAATACGAGCTCCAACGTGTTCCGCGTGTATTACGACCGCCAGCACTATCAGCTCAGCTATCTGCCCAATCTTCCCGCCGATGTGACGGTGACGGGCACGATGGAGGCGCAGGACCTCGTCTATCAGGCGTACGCCTCTGCCGCCGCATGCGGCTTTACGGCGGAGGGATACCGCTTCGCGGGGTGGAGCACCGCTCCCGACGACGAAGTGGAATACCGCGAGGCGGAGGCGGTGCAGGTCCTTGCCAACACCACGCTGTACGCCGTATGGGATAAGGGCTTGGAGGACCGCTTCGGCAGTACCGATTACATCTTCTATCCCCGCTTCGAGCCCGACAAAGTCATTCTCTACCGCGGCGGGCATGAGTTCGAAGGGACGGTGGGGGAGAACGACACCTTCTCCTTCACGACGCCTTCGAAGAGGACCTTCTCGGGCAAGCGCTTCGGCGATACCTTCGTGCTCGAGCGGGAGGACCTCGTGGGGACGTATACCTATTATTATAACTACTACGATCCCGAACTGAGCACCGAGGAGCGGTTCGACAGCGCGCACACGCTCGAGATCGACGGCTTCCTCGGCGCCACGTACACCAAGGACGGCGTGAAGGTGGAGGGCTCGCTCGACTATGACGTCGATCGCGGCGACTATCTCTTCCGCTCCAACGACGGCACAAAGGAATTCTATTGCTCCTTCCAGGAACGCGACATGGGGACGGGGCTTCGCAAGATCTTCGCATTGAGCGGGGATGAGTTCGGCTATTACGTCAATTCGTACGGCGAGACGCTCGTCCTCGACGGCTACGGCGGCGCGTTCATGATCATCTCGGACGGAACGGGCTACCAGCAGAGCGTGGACGGCTACTATTCCGTCGAGCCCAAGATCACCCTCTGGGATCGCTTCGAGACCTATCGCACCTATTGCCTCATGAACGATCAGGCGGGGCTCATCGACGGCAACGTGGGCATCAAGGAATTCAACCTCCTCATGGTCCCCAACTACTTCAAAGTGCTCGGAGAGGAGGAGTACGAGCAGTACGGCTATTGCTTCTTCTCCGATACGTCGCGCGGGACGTACACCGTCTCGGACGGCAGTAAATTGGTGCTCGACGGGCACGGCTACTTCGACGACAGCGCGGTCTACACCGACGCGAACGGGAATGTCGTGCAGAAAGGTCCCTATGCGGTGGAGAGCGGCTATGTGAAGGGCAACATCGTCTCCATCTTAAAACCGAACGCGAACTCCGTGGAATTCACGGCGGCGGACGTCGTCGCGAAGTTCCGCATCGACCTCGAAGAGCAGACGTTTGCGGCATATACCGACCCCGAAGAGGTCTCCACCGAGTACTACTTCGTGGAAGGCAGCACCATGCACCCCGTGCTCATGGCGATGTACGAGGGCAAGGACGGGTCGTTGCGCGTGGAATTCCATGCGAACGACTCCAACGGACATGCGCAGTATGCGGGCGCGGGGACCGTCGAAAAGGTGTCCCTGATGGACGGGTACGACTTCACGGCGTACCGCTTCACGCGCACCGCCGTCGTCAGCGGATACGAACAGACGATTCCCGCGACGATGATCTTTACGACGGACGTCGTTGAGAGCAACGGCTACTATTACGACGCATACACCATGCTCGAACGGGAGGGCGTGAAGCTCTATAAGACGGTCGAACTCAAGACGGCGACGGGCAACAACGACGGCGTCGTCTGGGCGAGCACGAGCGTGACGGACGTGGACGGCGTCGGGTCGCTCTACTTCGCCCCCGGCGGCAAGGTCTATCGGTGCAGTTTCCCCGACGAGAACGATCCCTTCTTCGGCGTGCACTTCGGCGAACTCCGCTATCGTGACGACCTCGGCACGGGGCTCACCCGCCTCTACACGCTCTCGGATTCCACGACGACGGAGGACGGCTGGGTGGCGACCGTTGCGGCGAGCTATCCGACTTCGATCGAATACTACTATCCCGGGTACAGTGCCCTCTACGGCACCTACACCGTGCTCGCGGTGGAGGGCGACCTCGCGCGCGACAGCGAGGGCAGGGCGAAGTTCGACGACTTCGGCGCCGACCGCGATCCCACCGATACGAACTATGTCAACGTGTGGGATACCGACGCCACTTGGAGAAGGACGGACGAGCGGACCCTCCTCGGCGACGTCGTGTATTCGCTCGTCATCGGCGGACAGGAAAAGTTCAAGTTCACCTATACCGAGTTCAACTACTTCGGCACGCCCTATCCCATGCTCCTCGTCTATATCGGCAAGGAGGGGGTCTATACCGCGGCGGACGGCAGTACGCTCACCCTCGACGGGTACGGCAGGGCACGCTATTCGGGCGGCGCTTCCGCCGACGTTGTGGGCAACTACTACTTCTATGACGTGAGCGCACAGCGCGGCGGCGACACGAGCGGCGATCCCACCGCGGGCGGCACCGTGTTCGACGGCACGAGTCCGTTCTCGGGCGCGTTGCAGAGCGAGGGTTTCCGCGACGTCAAGTTCATGTTCGGCGAGGGAGACGACTACAACGAGCGGAGCTTCGAGCTCTCCTCCGAGACCGCCTTCGTCGCTCTCGACTACGCGGTCGGCGTGTGGGATCTCGTCAATTCCAACTTCCTTCCCTACAACGCGAAGATCACCTTCAACGGGAAGGGGCAGTACACCATCCGAGCCTATTCGGGCGGCTTCCCGCAGACGGGCTCCTATGAGGTGGTGGACCCCACCTATCCCGAATATGTCCTCTACGGGGTGAATTTCGGCGGTTTGAGGGGCAACTACAACGTCCGCTTCATGGAATATGCGGAGTATAACAACTTCAACTGCGTGGTCCGCTTCAAGTCCACGGGCGTGTTCATCGACGACGATTTCAACGTGCTCCATATCAACGGCTTCGGCGCGGGCAACATCTATGGCGAGATCGCGGGGAACATCAACGTCAACTTCATCGACGAGGAGCTCAACTTCGGTTACTTCATCGTCATGGACGAAATCTCGAGCTATTACGACCAGCTCTTCCATTTCCGCCTCGACGTGGAGAACGGGACGTTCTCTCTCGTGGAACAGGAGGCGCAGTTCTATGTTGCGGCGGATCTCGATCCCTTCCTGCTCCGCGAGGACAACGCGGCATTCGTGGGCTCCCGCAGCGGCGACTATCTCATCGACGGAGACACGCTCTACCTGTATTTGCAGACCTCGGGCGGCACGTACGAGAGGCAGGAGCTTCCCGCGCCGACGGGCAACGTGTACGCCTATAAGGCGAACGCGGACGCCGCGGAGAAGAAGTATTACAAGTGGAACGGCGAAGAGTTCGCCTTCGACGGCACGGTGGATATCCTCGACCACGTCGATAAGGACGGGGACGGCAAAAACGACACCGAGGAAAAACAGAGACCCGTATTCGGCAAGGACGGCAAGCAGGAAACGGACGAAGAGGGGAACTTGAAGTTCGAGACATACGAAGAGGAGATCTTGGAAAAGACGGCTGAGGTCGCCGCCACCATCCGCTTCCAGCCTCAGATCCGCGGCTTCTACACCGTTCCCGTCTCCTTCGACATCGGCGGCGTGAACTACAAAGATTTCGTGCTCAACGTGTATACGAGCGGAAAGGCGGACCCGAGAATCACATGGGAGAGCATCAACTATCAGCATGTGGAATTCTCCTATGACGAGGCGACGGGCAAGCGCTCCTTCCACGTCACGGACGCGGGCTACCGCCTCATCGAGCGCACCGACTATCTGCTCCGCTACTTCAACGAGGGCGGCACGGATAAGGCGAACGACGGAATGTACCGCAGCCGCGGCGCCGAGTTCGCGGAGACCTACTTCGGCTTCGGCGGCTATCAGCACGATCCGAACCGCAAGCCCACCGCCAAGGTGTACGTCAACTATCTGTACGACCCCGTCGCCGGCTCGCCGACCTATCGCACCGAGCCGATCACGGGAGAGGTGGAGCTTGACAGCAAGCGGCTCATCGGGTACGTCAACATCTCGGGCACATATGTGAACGGCACCCAGCCGCTCTATGAACTCCTCTTCGAGGACGGCGGAGTGCAGTACGCCATCGACTATATCCTTTACGATTACGAGAGCATCGGCTACTACAACAGCCACTTCTACCTGCACGCCTTCTACCGCTATGAGGAGCTCGACGCGGGCGACGACTACAAGGTCGGCGTGAAGTACATGCAATACGTCGGCATGAAGGGCATCGCGGGCTATGAGGACGAAACCTTGCGCGACGTTGCCACGAGCATTACGCTCATCCGCAAGGACGCACAGGGAACGGTCGTGCCCTCGCTCGAAGTCGGCATGCGCTTCCTCAAAGACACGAACGGGCTGTATCTCATCGAGTACGACTCCTCCAAGACCAACAACGCGGGCACGGCGTATCTCGTCACGTTTACGCTCGGCGCCGACGGAAAGGCGGTGACGGCGGCAACGGTCACCGAGAACGATCTGATCGTCGTCGGCTATTCCACGGGCTTCGCGTTCTATGTGTTCACGCAGGGCAGCGAGACGAATCCCGACGTGGTGGAGATCGTGAGCGCCATCCGCGCGGGGAGACGGTTTGCGAGCGTGCGCGACCTCGTGGAAAACGCGGACGGCACATGGTCCTTCTACGGCAAGGAGGCGTCGGACAGCGTGGAGCAGAAGTACACCGTGCGCATCGGCGTCGTCCAGATGGAGGGCGTCACCCGCTTCACGGTGAACGTGACGGTGGAGAGCATTCCGCAGTCCGAGCAATCGCCCGCGGAGGCGTAACGAAACAAGAACGAATTGGTCCGCGGGCGCACTGCGGATCAAGCGGAAAGGGCTGTTTGCCTATGGACGGGGTGCAGAATCGGAAGATCTGCGTCTCCCGCCCTCGGCGGGCAGTCCTTTTTCGTGCGCTGTCACACAATTCCCGCCCGCGCGATACAATGATATGTATGCGAATCTGTTTTGTGACGAGCGGGACCCTCGCCGATTTTTCCGAGAAGTGCGCCGCCCTGCGGGCGGACGTCATGTGTTTCTCCTTTCAGGCGCTCGGCGAAGTGAGCTATGAGCGGGAGCTTCGCGGCGAGACCGCCCTCTTCGAGGACGTCGCGCTCCTCTCCAAGGAGAAACAGAACGTCGTCCTGTGCGGATGTTATACCGACGCGCGCGGCGTCCGCCGCAAATCCGTCGTCATCGCCGAGCGGGGCAGGATCCTCGGCGTGTCCGACATGGCGAACCGCCTCGACTCGGGCGAATTCCGCTGCGGCGCGGGAGTGAAGATCTTCGAGACGGGCGTGGGGAAGATCGGCGTCATCGTTGCCGAGGATCTCTATTTCCCGCGGGTCGCGGAGACGATCTCGACCTGCGGCGCGGAGCTCGCCGTCTGCGTATTCGAGGGGCTCAACGAGAGTTTGGAGCAGACCCTCCTCCGCGCGCAGTCCTTCTTTTACGGCGTCCCCATGTGCCTGTGCGCCTTCGGGTATGCGCAGGCTTCGGACATCGGCGGGAAGCTCCGCTTCGCCTCTCCCAAGAGCCCGTGCGTGTACGATTTCGAACGGGAGCAGGAATACCATCTCGTGGAGACGCGGCGGCGCGGCTTCTATCGCAGGAAGAAGAGCGGATTTTGAGAAAATTCGCCCGCCCCCTTGAATCTCGGGGGCGGGCATGGTATAATGGGAGCATGAGTAACGCCGTCGAATTTATTTCCGCCTACAATACGGTGGACGCGAGGTTGCGCTCGCTCTATAAGGGGAAGGGGAACTTGCAGTTCTCCGACCTCGTCCGCCGCTGTGCCGAGTGCAACGCCACGGTGAAGAAGTACGAGGGGGAGCTCCTCACCTTCGCGAAGCTCCGCAACGCCATCGTGCACGAGAGCACGCGCGATTACATCATCGCCGAACCCTGCGACGAGGCGACCCGCCTCTTCACGCACATCGCCGAACTTCTCTCCACGCCGCCCAAGCTCTCCCTCCTCCGCGAGCGGGGCGCGACGGGCATTTCGGCGGACGCCACCCTCGGCGACGCCATCGTGAAGATCGCGGACAGCAACTTTTCCAACCTCCCCGTCTACCGCGGCGAGCGCATGCTCGGCGTGCTCAACAACCGCCGCGTGGTGCGGGTGCTCGGGAAGGCGCTCGAACGGGGCGAAGAGATCGAACGCGTGCTCGCGACGCCCTGCGCCTCTGTCCTGCGGGAGGAGGACCTCATCCGCTTCTACAAGGTGCTCGGGCAGGACAGCCCCGTGCAGGCGGCGGTGGACGCCTTCGCGCAGAACCGCAAACTTCTCGCCGTGCTCGTAACCCGCTCGGGCGAGGTGGGGGACCGCATCGTGAACATCCTCACGAGCTCCGATCTCCCGCGCCTTATGAAACTTCTCGAAGAATAGCAAAGAGCCCGCCGATCGGCGGGCTCTCTTTTAACTATTTCATTTTGCGATGCGCATACATCCCACGGCGAGCGCCCCGGGACCGATATGGCAGGAGACGCTGAGCGAGAGGGGATCCGCAAAGGTGACGGGAATGGCGGGGAACGCCGCCTGCAATTCGCGCTTGAAGAGCGCCGCCTCCTCGTCGTTGGCGGTATGCGCGACGGCGATGTTCATCTCGCCCGCCGCAACGTATTCCGCAAAGCGCGTTTCGAGGTCGCTTTTGATCGCCGCGAGCATCACTTCCTTCGCCTTTTTGAGCGTCTGCACCTTCTTGAAGGCGTCCAGCTTCTCCCCTTGGATCTGCAACACGGGCTTGATCTTCAAAATGGTGCCGATGAGCGCGGCGGCGGGGGTGAGCCGTCCTCCCTTTTTGAGGTATTTCAAGGTGTCGAGCGAGATATAGATGCTGCTGTCGAACTTGGTCCGCATGAGCCAATCGGCGATCTCCGCGGCGCTCTTTCCCTGTTTCGCGAGGAAGAGCGCGTCGAATACGCTCTGTTTTTGCGTGATGGAGATGCGCTGGTTGTCCACCACGTGCACCCGTCCGCCGTATGCCTTGGCGGCGCTTTCAGCCGTATGACAGGACTCCGAGAGCCCGCTCGACATGGGGATGTGCACCACTTCGGCGCCGTCCGCAAGGAGGGAATCCCAAATATCCGTCACGCTCGCGATGGCGGGCTGGGAGGTGGAGACGCTCGCATTGGAGCGCAGGTGCTCGTAGAACGCGGGCTGGGTGAGGTCGATGTCCTCGAAGTATTCCTCGCCGTCGATCAGAAAGGGCATCGGGACGACGGAAATTCCCAGTTTTTCCGCCTCCGCCTGTGTGATGCCGCTGTTCGAGTCGGTGACGATCTTGATGTTCGCCATAGTACTCTCCAAATCGGTATATATGAATAGATGTATTATAGCCGAATCCTGCGGGAAAGTCAAGAAATTAAACTGAGTTTTCGCGTTTTTACCGCGGGATATTTGACATTTTGTCCTGCGGGCGGTATAATGAAGGCAGACTCGCATGGAGGGAGCTATGTTTCGGATTCTTGCGAAAGAAAAATTGAATCCAACCGTCACGCGGATGGAGATCGAGGCGCCTCTCGCGGCGCGCAAGGCGCAGGCGGGGCAGTTCGTCATTCTCCGCGCCGACGAGCGGGGGGAGCGCATCCCGCTGACCATCGCGGGGACAGACCGCGAAAGAGGGTCGGTCACCGTCATCTATCAGATCGTGGGGGGCGCGACGATGGCGCTCGAAAGAAGAGAGGCGGGGGAGTGCATTCCCGACCTCGTGGGACCGCTCGGCACGCCCACCGAAGTGGAGGGGCTTCATAACGTCGCCGTGGTCGGGGGAGGGGTCGGCTGTGCCATCGCCCTGCCCGTCGCGCGGCGTCTGCACGAGTTGGGGGCGCGGGTGACCTCCGTCGTCGGCTTCCGCTCCCGTGAGCTCGTCATTCTCGAAGAGGAATTCCGCTCGTACAGCGACCGCTTTTTCATGGCGACGGACGACGGGAGCTGCGGGGAGCGCGGCAATGTCTGCGGTCCGCTCGGGCGGCTGCTCGCCGCGGGGGAGCGGTTCGACCGCGTGATCGCCATCGGTCCGCTCGTCATGATGAAGTTCGTGGCGGAACTCACCAAAAAGTATGGCGTGCCCACCGTCGCGAGCATGAATCCCATCATGATCGATGGGACGGGCATGTGCGGCTGTTGCCGCGTGAGCGTGGGCGGGGAGATGAAGTTCGCCTGCGTGGACGGACCCGATTTCGACGCGCACCGCATCGACTTCGACGAGGCGATCTCGCGCGCGAAACTGTATGCCGATTTCGAGGCGCGCGCCCGCGAAAAGGGGTGCAACCTCATGAAGAAGGGGGTGCAATGATGCGGTACGATCCCGATCCGAAGATGAATCCCATGCCCGTGCAGGACCCTGCCGTCCGCAGCCGCAACTTTTCGGAGGTCGCCCTCGGGTACGACGAGGCGACGGCGGTGAAGGAGGCGGGGCGGTGTCTGCACTGCAAGAACCGTCCGTGCGTGGAGGGCTGTCCCGTCGGCGTGGCGATTCCCGAATTCATCGCCCTCGTCGCCGAAGGGAAGTTCGAAGAGGCGTACGCCGTCATCCGTGAGACGTCCTCCCTCCCCGCCGTCTGCGGGAGGGTGTGCCCGCAGGAGCGGCAATGCGAGAGCAAGTGCACGCGGGGCATCAAGCACGAGCCCGTCGGCATCGGCAGGCTGGAACGCTTTGTCGCCGACTACCACATGGCGCATGCGCCCGTGCCCGCGCCCGTCCCGCCGCGGACGGAGGGGAAGCGGGTCGCCGTCGTCGGGTCTGGACCCGCGGGGCTTGCCTGTGCGGGCGATCTCGCCAAGCTCGGCTATGCGGTCACCGTGTTCGAAGCGTTGCACGTCGCGGGCGGCGTGCTCGTGTACGGCATCCCCGAGTTCCGTCTGCCGAAAGCCATCGTGCGGCGGGAGGTGGAGGGGCTCCGCGCGCTGGGCGTGGAGTTCGTCACCGACGCCGTCGCGGGGAGAGCGTTCACCGTCGGGGAACTCAAAACGGAGTTCGGCTTCGACGCGGTGTTCCTCGGCACGGGCGCGGGGCTTCCCAAGTTCATGAACATCCCCGGAGAGAACGCAAAGGGCGTGTTCTCCGCCAACGAATATCTCACGCGCGTCAACCTCATGGGCGCCTATGAGGAGGATTGCGAGACGCCGCTCTACCGCGCCGCGCGGGTCGCCGTCGTGGGCGGCGGGAACGTCGCGATGGACGCCGCCCGTTGTGCGCGCCGCATGGGGGCGGAGGTCACCGTCGTCTACCGCCGTTCGGAGGCGGAATTGCCCGCCCGCCGCGAGGAGGCGGAGCACGCCAAGGAGGAGGGAGTCTCCTTCCTCTTCCTCACCAATCCCGTGGAAGTGCTCGCCGACGAGAGCGGGAAGGTGCGCGCCTTGAAGTGCGTGGAGATGGCGCTCGGCGAACCGGACGCCTCGGGCAGACGCCGCCCCGTCGAAGTGAAGGGGAGCGAGCGGGAGATCGAAGCGGACTGCGTCATCATGGCGCTCGGCACGTCGCCCAATCCGCTCGTGACGCGCACCACGGAGGGGCTCGCGGCGAAGCCCCGCGGCGAGATCGTCGCCGACGACGGGGGGCGGACCTCCCTCGACGGCGTGTTCGCGGGGGGCGACGCCGTCACGGGCTCGGCGACCGTCATCCTCGCCATGGGGGCGGGCAAAGCCGCCGCGAAGTCCATCGACGAATATCTGCGCTCCGAAAAATAGACGAAAGGGCGCCCGACGCGATGCGTCGGGCGCCCCGTTCTAAATTTGTCCCATCGTCCATAGAATACGGTATGAAGTTCTTGTATCGTCATCGCGTGGCGCTGGGATTTTTCATGCTGACGCTCGCCGTCATCTTCACCTTCGGCGTGTGTTTCTTCGCGCTGGCGCGGACGGCGGTGCAATCGTCGCGGCTCACCATCGTCATCGACGCGGGCCACGGCGGCGTGGACGGCGGCGTGGTGGGAGTGCAGACGGGCGTCAAGGAGAGCGACGTCAACCTCTCCGTCTCCCGCCTCTTGCAAAGTGAATTCGAGGACGCGGGCTTCCTCGTCATCCAGACCCGTCTCACCGAGGCGGGGCTGTACGGCGCCGCGACGACGGGCTACAAGCGGCGGGACATGAACAGGCGCGCCGAGATCATCCGCGAGAACGCGCCCGCCGCTGTCATCTCGGTGCACCAGAACTTTTTTTCGCAGACCTCCCGCCGCGGCGCGCAGGTATTCTACCGCGGGGCATCGGACGGGGGAAAGACGCTCGCCGCGTGCATCCAGACGGCGCTCAACGAGATGCCCGAGTGCGTGAAGCGGACGCAGGCGCTGGAGGGGGACTATTTCGTGCTCAATTGCAGCGACCGCCCCTCCGTCATCGTGGAATGCGGCTTTTTGTCCAATCCCGAGGACGAGGCGCTCC
This sequence comes from uncultured Clostridia bacterium, assembly GCA_947587085.1. Taxonomy (GTDB): domain Bacteria; phylum Bacillota; class Clostridia; order Christensenellales; family Borkfalkiaceae; genus Gallimonas. Next base: position 31,267 of record CANPXX010000008.1, read on the forward strand.
TCGTCACCGAGGCGTACCAGAGGAAGCTCGCGGCGGCGATCGCCTCGGGAACGCTCGCTTTTCTCGCCGCGGGCGCAAACAATTGAACGCGGCGCTTGACTTTCAGCGCGCAGAGTGATATACTTGACCGTATGAACGTCTATGCGAACAAAAAGACGTACGATCTGCGCTATATCGACTTTGATTTCAAGGACGAACTCAAACTCTCCGCGCTCCTCGGGCTGTTGCAGGAATCGGCGGGGCTCAGCGCGACCGAGCTCGGCTTCGGCTATCATGCCCTCAAAGCCAAAGGATACGGCTTCATCGTCGTCCACACCTATTGCGAATTCCGCCGCCCCATCCGCCTCGGCGATGAGGTCACGGTGGAGACGTGGCCGCTCCCGCCCCGCCACGTCATTTTCGAACGGGACTACCGCGTGACGGGACGGGGGGGAGAGGAACTCGCCGCCGTCGCCTCCCGCTGGTGTCTCGTCGATCTCGGCTCCTTCTCCCTCCTCACGCCGGATAAGCTCGGCGAGGCGAACGACCGCTGTCCGTACCGCGCCGAACAAGCCGTCGTGCCGCCCAATTGGAAGATTCCGCACGCCGACGGCGACGAGGTGCGCCGCTTCCGCGTGGGGTGCTCGGTGGCGGATCACTATCTGCACGTCAACAACACCCACTATGCCGATTTCTTCCTCGACTGCTTTTCGATGGAGGAGCTCGCCGCCCGACCCGTCCGCGCCTTCCGCATCGCGTACGCAAAGCAGGTGAAGGAGGGGAGCGAGATCTCGTTTTACAGGCGCGACATGGGGGACAGCACCGTTTTGGAGGCGCGCACGGACGGCGAACCCACGACCCAATTCCAACTCTATTTTGCATGAGGTAATACCGATGAAGATCCAATTGAAGCCCGCAACGAGCCTTGCCCCTCTGCCCGCCGTGGTCGTCACCTGCGGCGACGAGACGGAAAACAACGCCATCACCCTCGCATGGGTAGGAACGGTCAATTCGGTGCCGCCCATCCTCACCGCCGCGGTGCGCTATTCCCGCCATTCGCTCGGCATCATCGAGCGGACGGGGGAATTCACCGTCAACCTCATCCCCAAGGAACTGCTGCACGGGCTGGATGTGTGCGGCGTGACGTCGGGGCGGGATTGCGATAAATTCGCCGCCGCGGGCTTCACCCGCGCGAAGGGGGTGAACGTGAAGTGCCCCCATATCGCCGAGAGCCCCGCGAGCCTCGAATGCAAGGTCATCCGCCGCGTAGACCTTCCCACGCACGCCGTGTTCTTCGGCGAGGTGGTGTCCGTCCTCGCGGACGAGCGGTATGTAAAGGACGGGCGCCTGCGCCTTCCCGAGGGGATGCTCGTGACCTATGTGAACGGGCAGTATCTCGAAACGGGCGCCGCGATCGGCACATACGGATATACGGCAGGGGAGTCCAAATGAAAGAGGGCGTGGTCAAATATGTGAAGATCGTGAAGCGCCTCTTCATAGCCGTGAGCGTCGTCGCCATTCCCGCGCTCATGGTGAGCCTCGTGCTCGCGTTCTCCCACCGCGTCCTGTGCTACTACCTCGCGCCCGCCATCGCCGTCGCCTATTTCGTCCTGTACGGCTACTATGCGTTGCGCGTTTCGCTCGGCACCGCGCTCTCGGTGGAGACGACGGACAAGGTCGTCCACATCAAGACCAAGCGCAAGACGTTCACCTACGACCTCGACGGGGGATGCGTCTCCCTCAAAACGTACAAGAACAAGTTCGTCGGCGTCTTTGAATCGCAGACCTCCCGCGAGAAGTTCGTGTTCTACCGCCGCGTGCTCTTCTCCAAATATTCGGAGGAGCAGTTCACCGAAGAGGACCTCCGTCCCTTCCTGCCCGCGGAGACGGGACCGTCCGCCTGAATCAAAATATTCAGTCGATACGAATAAAAATACGCATATTATACATTTGTCACAAAAAATATTCGAAATACAGAATAAAATATTTCGGCGGGGCGCAAAGTGCTTGACTTGCGCCCCGCCGTTCGCTATAATAGCAGGGAAATCTCGGTGAAAGGATAAAGATTCATGGAAGAAAAGATCAAGAAAGTGGTACTTGCCTATTCGGGCGGACTCGACACGTCCATCATCATCCCTTGGCTCAAAGAGAATTACGACAACTGCGAAGTCATCGCGGTCTCGGGCGACGTGGGGCAGGGAACGGAGCTGGACGGGCTGGAAGAGAAGGCGAAAAAGACGGGGGCGAGCAAGCTCTACGTGCTCGACCTCAAAGAGGAATTCGTGAAAAATTACATCTTCCCCACCATGCAGGCGGGCGCCGTGTACGAGGACAGGTATCTGCTCGGCACGTCGTTCGCGCGCCCCGTCATCGCGAAGGCGATCGTGGAGATCGCGAAGCGCGAGAAGGCGGACGCCATCTGCCACGGATGCACGGGGAAGGGGAACGATCAGGTGCGTTTCGAGCTCGCCATCAAGGCGTTCGCGCCCGAAATGAAGATCATCGCGCCTTGGCGCATCTGGAACATCAAGTCGCGCGAGGAGGAGATCGAATACGCCGAGGCGCACCACATCCCTCTGCGCATCAACCGCGAGACCAACTACTCCAAGGACAAGAATCTTTGGCACCTCTCGCACGAGGGGCTGGACCTCGAGGACCCCGCCAACGAGCCGCAATACGAGAAGGAGGGTTTCCTCGAACTCGGCGTTTCGCCCATGCAGGCGCCCGACCGCCCCGAATACCTCACCATCCGCTTCGAGAAGGGGATTCCCACCGCGGTGGACGGACAGCCGCTCGGCGCGGTGGAGCTCATCGAAAAGCTCAACGAGGTGGGGGGGAGGAACGGCGTCGGGCTCGCCGACCTCGTGGAGAACCGCCTCGTCGGCATGAAGTCGCGCGGCGTGTACGAGACCCCGGGCGGCGCCATTCTCTATGAGGCGCACCGTCTGCTCGAAACGCTCTGCCTCGACAAGGCGACCCAGCACTATAAACAGCTCGTGGCGGTCAAGTTCGGCGAGCTCGTGTACGACGGGCTTTGGTTCACGCCGTTGCGCGAGGCGCTCACCGCCTTTGTGGATAAGACGCAGGAGCGGGTCACGGGGGACGTGAAACTCCGCATCTATAAGGGCAACGTGACGAGCGCGGGAATCGTCTCGCCCTATTCGCTTTACAGCGAGGACATCGCCACCTTCTCGGACGACGGCGGCGCCTATTCCCAAAAGGACAGCGAGGGCTTCATCAACCTGTTCGGGCTTCCCGTCAAGATGAAGGCGCTCCTCGACCGCCGCAGGAAATGATCAAGGTATTCATCGACGGCAGGGCGGGGACGACGGGTCTCCAAATCGAGGAACGGCTCAAACGGCGGGAGGACGTCTCCCTCCTCACCTTGACGGAGGAGACGAGGAAGTCGGAGGAGGCACGCCGTGCGGCGATCGCCGCCGCCGACGTGGTGTTCCTGTGCCTCCCCGACGATGCGGCGCGGGAGGCGGTCGGCTTCGTGGAGAATCGGAATACCGTCGTCATCGACGCGTCCACCGCGCACCGCACGGCAAAGGGATGGGCATACGGCTTTCCCGAGCTCTCGCCCGCCCATCGCGCCGCGGTCTGCTCCTCCAAGCGCATCGCCAACCCGGGCTGTCATGCGAGCGGCTTCCTTGCGCTCGTCTATCCGCTCGTGCGGGAGGGGGTCGCCCCGCGCGACTATCCCTTCGTCTGCCACTCCGTCACGGGGTATTCGGGCGGCGGGAAGAAGATGATCGCGGAGTACGAGGGAGAGGGCAGGAGCCCGCTCCTCGGCGCGCCCCGCGCCTATGCGCTCGGACAGGCGCATAAGCACCTGCCCGAAATGACGTCGATCGCCTCGCTCGCCCGTACGCCCGCGTTCGTGCCCGTTGTGGGCGACTTCGACTGCGGGATGTGCGTGACGGTCCCGCTGTTCGCCGATCTCTTGGAGAAGAGATATACGCGGGCGGAGCTTTTCGCGCTGTATCGGGACTACTACGCGGGTCAGCGCTTCCTCTCGGTCACCGAGCGCTCGGAGGATGGGTACCTCAGCGCCAACGCGCTTCGCGGCACCAACCGCATGGAGATCTTCGTGGGCGGGAACGACGAACGGATCCTGCTCGCCGCCCGTTTCGACAACCTCGGAAAGGGCGCCTCGGGCGCCGCGATTCAGAACATGAATCTCGCTCTGGGGCTTGACGAAGGGCTCTCATTGTGATATAATCGTAAAGATAGGAAAGTTTGGCATGTTGGAAGAAATCGGGGGCGGCGTCTGCGCGCCCAAGGGGTTCCGCGCGAACGGCGTCCACTGCGGGATCCGCAAGAACAAGATCAAGAAAGACCTCGCGCTCATCGTCTCCGATGTGCGCTGTACGGCGGCGGGCGTCTATACGCGCAACCTCGTGAAGGGGGCGCCCATCCTCGTCACGCAGGCGCACCTTGCGGACGGGCACGCGCGGGCGGTCATCGTGAACAGCGGCAACGCCAACACCTGCAACGCGGACGGCGAACAGATCGCCGAGGGCATGTGCGCGCTCGTCGAGCGGCACACGGGCATCCCCGCGGGAGACGTGCTGGTCGCCTCCACGGGCGTGATCGGGCAGAAGCTCTCCCTTTCGCCCATCGAGGGGGGGATGGAGGAGCTCGTCGGCGGGCTCGGCGCGAACAGCGGGGCGGCGGCGGAAGCCATCATGACGACGGACACCGTCAAAAAAGAGGTCGCGTGCACCTTCACGCTGGGCGGCAAGACCTGCCGCATGGGCGCCATCGCCAAGGGGGTGGGGATGATCTGCCCCAATATGGCGACCATGCTCTGTTTTGTGACGACGGATGCCGCCGTCTCTTCCGCCATGCTCTCCAAGGCGCTCGCGGCGGACGTGCGGGATTCCTTCAACATGCTCTCCGTGGACCGCGATACCTCCACCAACGATACCCTCTGCATCATGGCGAACGGGCTCGCGGGGAACAGGGAGATCGTGCAGGACGGCGCCGATTACCGAGCGTTTTGCAGGGCGCTCCGTTTTATCACGGTGAAGATCTGCCGCATGCTCGCCCGCGACGGCGAGGGCGCGACCAAGCTCATCGAATGCGACGTGCAGGGCGCAAGGAGCAAGCAGTCCGCCCGTCTCGCCGCGAAGGCGGTCGTCAATTCCAATCTGCTCAAAGCCGCGATGTTCGGCGCGGACGCCAATTGGGGCAGGGTGCTCTGCGCGCTCGGCTATTCGGGCGCGGCGCTCGATGTCTCGAAGATAGACGTCGATTTTCGCTCGGCGGCGGGGACGGTCGCGGTCTGCCGCGGCGGCGCGGGGATTCCCTTTTCGGAGGAGACGGCGAAGGAAGTGCTCTCCGCCGACGAGGTTTTCATCGCCGTCCGCCTGCATGAGGGCAGGTACGGGGCGGCGGCGTACGGGTGCGACCTCACCTATGACTATGTGAAGATCAACGGAGATTACAGGACGTGATGGATAAGCAGACGCAGGCGGAAGTGCTTCTCGAAGCGATGTCGTACATCGAGAAGTATCGCAACAAGATTCTCGTCATCAAATACGGCGGGAACGCCATGCAGAGCGAGGACCTCAAACAGATGGTCATGCGCGATCTCAGCATCCTCAAATTCGTGGGAATCAAGGTGGTGCTCGTGCACGGCGGCGGGCCCGAGATCTCGCAGACGCTCGACCGCATGGGCATTCCGACCCGCTTTGTGGACGGATTGCGCTATACCGACGGGGAGACCGCGGAGGTGGTGCGCATGGTGCTCGCGGGCAAGGTGAATAAGTCGCTCGTGAACATGCTGTGCATGCGCGGCGCGCAGGCGGTGGGGCTCTCGGGCATGGACGGAAATCTGCTCCTCTGCTCCAAACAGAGCGAAGAGCTCGGGTTCGTCGGCAAGATCGAGAAGGTGAACGTGAAGGTGCTCACCGACTGTTTGGACGCGGGATATATCCCCGTCGTTTCGTCCGTCGGGTGCGACGGCGAGGGGAACGTGTATAACGTGAACGCCGATACGGCGGCGTCCGCCGTGGCGGGCGCGCTCAAAGCGGAGAGCCTCATCCTCATGACGGACATCCGCGGACTGTTGCGGGACCGCTCGGACGACGAGAGCCTCATCCGCAAGGTGTACGTCTCGGATATCCCCGCGCTCGTGAAGGACGGCGTCATCTCGGGCGGGATGATTCCCAAGGTGGAGTGCTGTAAAGACGCCATCCGCAAGGGCGTGAACCGCGTGTTCATCACCGACGGCAGGGTGAAGCATTCCATTTTGTTGGAGCTGCTCTCGGACGAGGGCATGGGTACAATGTTTGTAAAGGGAGACTGATGTTCCGATCAGCCTTCCTTTTAAGGTGAAGGAGGAAGTATGGACTTTTCAGAGATCCGCGCGCTCGACGAGCGCTATCTCGCGCAGACGTACGGGCGCTATCCCGTCGCGTTCAAGGGCGGGAAGAACGCCACGCTCCTCGGAACGGACGGCAGGGAGTATATCGACTTCGGGGCGGGCATCGCCGTCAACGTGTTCGGCGTGAACGACGAGGCGTGGAAGGAGGCGGTCATCCGCCAGCTCAACGCCGTCCAGCATGTGAGCAACTACTACTATTCGGAGCCCGCCTCCCGCCTTGCAGAGCTCTTGTGCGAGAGGACGGGCGCAAGGCGGGTATTCTTCGGCAATTCGGGCGCGGAGGCGAACGAGTGCGCGCTCAAAACGGCGCGGAAGTATTCCTTCATGAAGTACGGAGCGGGCAGGAGCAAGATCGTGTCGCTTAAAGACAGCTTCCACGGCAGAACGCTCTTCACCCTCACCGCCACGGGGCAGGACGCCTTCCACCGCGACTTCGGACCTTTCGTCCCCGATGTCGGCTATGCGGAGCCCGAGATGGCTTCGGTGGAGCGGGAGGCGGAGGGCGCGTGCGCCGTCATCATCGAATGCGTGCAGGGGGAGAGCGGCGTGAACGCGCTCGATCCCGCGTTCGTGAAGGCGCTCGCGGCGTTTTGCGCGGCGCGCGACCTGCTTCTCATCTGCGACGAAGTGCAGTGCGGCAACGGGCGGACGGGCACCCTGTACGCCTATGAACAGTACGGCATCTCGCCCGACATCGTGACCACGGCGAAGGGGCTCGCGGGAGGGCTCCCCATCGGCGCGTGCATGCTGTTCGAAAAGACGAAGGACGTGCTCTCGGCGGGCGACCACGGCTCCACCTTCGGGGGGAACCCCGTCTGCTGTGCGGCGGCGGTGAACGTCATAAGCCGCCTCGACGAGCCCTTCCTTTGCTCCGTCCGCGAAAAGTCCGCGTTCCTCCGTTCCGAGCTGAAAGCGATCGGCGGCGTGGACGGACTCACGGGGCTCGGGCTCATGGTGGGGCTCAGCGTGCGCAAACCCGCCAAACAGGTGGCGGCGGAATGCCTCGGAAGGGGACTTCTCGTCCTCACCGCGCACGACCGCGTCCGCCTTCTTCCGCCCCTCACGGTCACGGAAGAGGAGATGGCGCGCGGAACGGAAATTTTGAAGGAGGTGCTTGAATGAAGCATTTACTCACACTCAAAGATTGCACGAGGGAGGAGATTCTCTCCATCCTCAATCTTGCCGACCAACTCAAATACGAGCGGAAGAACGGCGTCGATCAGACGGGATATTTGAAGGGAAAGACGCTCGGCATGATCTTCCGCAAGTCGTCCACGCGCACCCGCGTCTCCTTCGAGGTGGGCATGACGGAACTCGGCGGCTATCCGCTCTTTCTCTCGAGCGCCGATCTGCAGATCGGGCGCGGGGAGCCCGTGCAGGATACGGCGCGCGTGCTCTCGCGCATGCTCGACGGCATCATGATCCGCACCTTCGACCAGAGCGAAGCGGAGGACCTCGCCAAATACGGGACCATCCCCGTCATCAACGGGCTCACCGACTATTGCCATCCCTGTCAGGTGCTCGCCGACCTCATGACCATCCGCGAATACAAGGGGACCTTCCGCGGCTTGAAGGTATGCTTCATAGGGGACGGCAACAACATGGCGAATTCGCTCATCGCGGGCGCCGTGCGCATGGGGATGAAGTTCTCCATCGCCTGTCCGAAGGGGTACGAACCGAACGCCGCGCTCGTCGCATGGGCGAAAGAGGAGGGCGACTTCTTCATGACGGAGAGCCCCTGCGAGGCGGCGAAGGACGCCGACGTCGTCTATACCGACGTATGGGCTTCCATGGGACAGGAAGGGGAGCGCGAGAAGCGCGCGAAGGCGTTCGAAGGGTTCTGCGTGGACGACACGGTGATGAAAGCCGCCAAGCGGGACGCCATGGTGCTCCACTGTCTGCCCGCGCACCGCGGGGAGGAGATCACCGCGGAGGTGTTCGAGGCGCACGCGGACGAGATCTTCGACGAGGCGGAGAACCGTCTCCATGCGCAGAAGGCGGTGCTCTGCAAGCTCCTGAGATAACGTAAGGAAGGTCGCTATGGCGAAGAAGGCATATATCACGCTGCAAAACGGGAAGGTGTTCGAGGGATATTCGTTCGGCGCGGAGAAGGAGGCGCTCGGCGAGCTCGTGTTCACCACGGGCATGACGGGCTACATCGAAACGCTCACCGACCCGAGCTATTACGGGCAGATCGTCACCCAGACCTTCCCGCTTATCGGCAATTACGGCATGATCTTCGAGGACCGCGAGAGCAGGAAGTGCTGGGTCACCGCGTACATCGTGCGCGAAAAGTGCGACAGTCCCTCCAATTTCCGCAGCGAGGGCACGCTCGAGCGGTACTTGAAGGAGCAGGGCATTCCCGCCGTGTACGGCGTAGACACCCGCGAGCTCACGCGCATCGTGCGCGAGGCGGGCGTGATGAATGCCGCCGTCACGTTCAAGCCGCTCGCCGATCTCACCCCCCTCATGAACTACCGCGTGACGGACGCCGTGCGCGCCGTGACGGCGGGGACTGCCGCAGAGGAGGGGCGGGAGGGCTCTCCCCACGTCGTCCTGTACGACTTCGGTGTAAAGGCGAATATCGAACGGGAACTGTTGCGGCGGGGGTGCCGCGTGACCGTCGTCCCCGCCTACACGACGGCGGAGGAGGCGCTCGCGTACCGTCCGGACGGCATCATGCTCACCAACGGACCGGGCGACCCCGCGGAGAACGTCGGAATCATCGAGAATCTGAGGCGGCTCGCGGGGAAGAAGCCCATCTTCGGCATCTGTCTCGGGCACCAGCTCTTCGCGCTCGCGATGGGCGGGGAGACCAGAAAGATGAAGTACGGGCACCGCGGCGCCAACCAGCCCGTCAAGGAGCTCAAAACGGGGCGGGTGTTCATCTCCTCGCAAAACCACGGCTACGAAGTGGTCGCCTCCTCCCTCAAAAACGGCGTGCAGACGTATGTCAACTGCAACGACGGCACCTGCGAGGGGATGGAGTATCCCGACTTCGGCGCCTTCACCGTACAATTTCATCCCGAGGCGTGCGGCGGTCCGCATGACGCGAACTATCTGTTCGACGTCTTTCTCGCGCGCATGAACGCCGCAAAGGAGGGGAACTGAGATGCCCAAGAAGAACGAGATCAAGAAGGTGCTCGTGATCGGCTCCGGCCCCATCGTGATCGGGCAGGCGGCGGAATTCGACTATGCGGG
>CANPXX010000009.1 GCA_947587085.1 uncultured Clostridia bacterium
CTTGCACAGCCGCGCCTGCTCCTTGGTGAGCGACGTCCCCATGCTGGCGACCACATTGCGGAAGCCCGCCTGATAGAGCGAGATGGCGTCCATGTACCCCTCCACCATGATGAGGGAGGAGATGCCGCCCGCCCGCTTCTCCTTCTTGACGAGGTTGATGTTGAAGAGATTCTTGCTCTTGTTGAAGAGCACGGTCTCCCGCGTGTTCTTGTATTTGGCGCGGTCGGAGGGTTTGAGGAGCCGCCCGCCGAAGGCGACCACCTCGTCCATATGGTTGATGATGGGAATGATGAGGCGCTCCCCCTCCGCGTCGATGAGCCGCCCGTCGTCGGTGCGGACGCATGCGCCGCTCTCCGCGCACTCCTCGGCGGTGTAGCCGTGGGCGAGAAGGTGCGCGGGCAGGGAGGTGTAGTCGAGCGAGGCGCCCAACCCGAACTTCTTGACGGTGGAGGGCGCGAGCCCGCGCTTCGAGATATATTCCACATGGGGCTCCGCGCGCCCAGAATAGAGGTTGTTGAGATAGAACCGCGCCGCGTCGCGCATGAGCGCGGACAGCCTGTCCCGCCGCTTCTTTTTCTCAGCCGCCTCCTCCGCCGCCCTGTCGTCGTAGGCGGGGACTTCCAGCCCCGCGCGCGCGGCGAGGATGTGCACCGCCTGCAAGAAATCCACGTTCTCGTACGCCTTCACGAATCCGATCACGTCGCCCGAGACGCCGCACCCGAAGCAGTGATAGTACTTGTCCGCGGCGTTCACCGAAAAGGAGGGCGTCTTTTCGTGATGGAAGGGACAGCACGCCCAATAGTTGTAGCCGCGCCGCTCGAGCTTGGTGTACGAGCCGATGACGTCCACGATGTCGTTCTTCTCTTTGAGCAGACGGATGAACTCGGGAAAATCGCTCTTCATACGCTCCCCTCCCGCGGCACGAACAGCTCCTTGAACACGTTGACGGCATAGCGGTCGGTCATGGAGGAGATGTAGTCGCACACGGCGCGCGGCACGTCGTGCTCCGCCGTCGCGCGGTACAGCGGCGGGAGCGCTTCGGGGCGCTCCGCAAAATAGGTGTAGAGGGCGCGCAGCATGCGCTCCGCGCTCTCCTGCATGAGCTCGTTCACGTGCTCGTAGACCCGCTCGAACATGAACGTTCTGAGCTCTTCGAGCGCCTCCTGCTTGTCCGCGGACATGCGCACGTACGGCTTGCCCGCCGAGGTCTCGCAGATGTCGAGGATGGCGGTATGGATGCGGCGGGAGGTCGCCCGCCCGAGCTCCTTCACCGCCCGCTCGGGGAGCTCGTCCGCACGGATGAGCCCCGCGCGCACGGCGTCCTCTATATCGTGGTTGACGTAGGCGATGCGGTCGGCGAGGGAGACCGCCGCCCCCTCGAGCGTGCAGGGCGTCCCCTTCCTCGTGTGGTTGAGAATGCCGTCCCGCACCTCGTATGTAAGATTGAGCCCGGCGCCGTCCCGTTCGAGCCGATCGACGACGCGGAGGGACTGCTCGTTGTGGCGGAACCCGCCCGGACAGAGCGCATCGAGGACGCGCTCCCCGATGTGCCCGAAGGGGGTGTGCCCGAGATCGTGCCCCAGCGCGATCGCCTCGGCGAGGTCCTCGTTGAGGGACAGCTCGCGCGCGATGGACCGCGCGATCTGGCTCACCCCGAGCGTATGCGTGAGGCGGGACATATAGTGGTCGCCGTCGGGCGCGAAAAAGACCTGCGTCTTGTTTTTGAGGCGAAGGAATGCCTTGGAATAGACGATGCGGTCGCGGTCGCGCTGGAACTCGGTGCGCATGGCGCAGGGCTCCTCCGCGCGCTGTCTGCCGCGCGTCGCCTCCGACTTCGTCGCATAGGGCGACAGGAACGCCGCCTCCTTTTCATACGTCTTTTGTTTCATCACCTGTATTTTCGAAAAGAATGCTCAAAATTCCTCTTTTTTGGAGAAATTTTCAAAAAAATTTTTTATTATGCGTGACATAGTACTATGCACATATGAAAAATCCGCGGGATTCCGCCGATTTTTTCAATCTATTGTATTCCTCCGCACCCGTAGCGGACGCTGGAAAAAAGCTCAGATATGCAGCCCGCCGTTCACCGCGAGCACCTCTCCCGTCACATAGCCGTTCTCCGCGAGGAAGCAGACCGCCTCCGCGATCTCCTCCGCCGTGCCCATGCGCCCGAGAGGAATCTCCTCCTCAAGCGCCCGCCGTTCCGAGCGGTCCAGCCGCGCGTTCATGGCGGTATCGACGGCGCCGGGGGAGACGCAATTCACGCGGATGTTGGAGGGAGCGAGCTCCTTGGCAAGCGCCTTCGTAAAGGCGATGACGCCCCCCTTGGAGGCGGAATACACGCTCTCGCAGCTGCCCCCCGTCTCCCCCCAGACGGAGGCGACGTTGACGATGGCGCCCCCCCGCCCGAGCATCCGCTTCACCGCATGCTTACAGCAGAGGAACACGCCGCCGAGGTTGACCTTCATCAGGCGGTCGAAGTCGGAAAACGAGGTGTCCTGCACCTGTTTGAAGAGCTCGACGCCCGCGTTGCAGACGAGCACATCGAGCGAGGAAAAGCGCGAAAAGACCGCCTCGACCTCCCCCTCGTCCGAAACGTCCGCGCGCACGAACTCCGCTTGGGGGAGCACCCCGCGCGCCCGCGCCGCGTCCTCCTCCGAGCTCGAATAGAGCGCCGTGACGAGGTACCCCCGCGCCGCGAGAAGCCTGCAACAGGCGAGCCCGATGCCGCGGGTCCCGCCCGTGACGAGGGCGCGTTTCAAGACAGCTCCTTCGCGATGGCAACGATCTCCTGCGCGACGTCCTCCACCGACTTCCCGTCGGTGTCGATGATATAGTCGGCAGTCGCCTCATAGACGGGCGTGCGCTGTGCGAGGAGCTCGCCGAGCCGCTCGGCGGTCTTGCCCGTGTCTTTGAGGAGCGGTCTCGTCTCGTCGGCGCGCACCCGCTCCAACAGCGTCTCGAAGCTCGCGCGCAGGAAGAAGAGCTTCCCCCGCCGTTTGAGGAGCTCGTCGTTCTCGAATTTGAGCACCAGCCCGCCCCCCGTCGAGACGACGAGATCGTCCTTCTCGGCGAGCTCGCGCACCACGTCCGTCTCGAGCGAGCGGAACTTCTCCTCGCCGTAATACTCGAAGATATCGGAAATTCTTCCGTAGCGGTTGGTGATCACCACGTCGGTGTCCACCCACTGCCGCCGCGTGAGTTCCGCGATGCGGATCCCGACGCTGGACTTGCCCACGCCCATCATGCCGCAGAGAATGATATTCATAGCCAAAAACTCTCCAATGCAAGCATGTAACTGTGCTTGCCGAACCCGAGGATCTCGCCGCGGCAGACCTCGGTGAGCACCGACGTGCGGCGGAACGCCTCCCGCGCGTGGACGTTGCTCATGTGCACCTCCACCACGGGGACGGTGACCGCCGCGATCGCGTCGCGGAGCGCATACGAATAGTGCGTGAACGCGCCCGCGTTGAGCACGATGCCGTCGTACTTCCCCTCGGCGTTCTGGATCGCCGTGCACAGCTCGCCTTCGAGATTGCTCTGGAAGAAGTCGGCGCTGTGCCCGTGCGCCGCGGCGAAGGCGGCGAGCTCGGCGTTGATGCTCCCGAGCGTCTCCTCGCCGTACACCCCGCGTTCGCGCCTGCCCGTCAGATTGAGATTGACTCCGTTCAAAACCAAAAACTTCATTCGTTTGCCTCCCTGTACGCATTCCATAATTTGCTCGCCTCCTGCGGGTCGGGGCGTCTGCCCGTGAACACGCAGTCGGCGTAATACGCCTGATAGAAGAGCATGGACGCGCCCGAGACGACCTTCTTCCCCAACGTGCGCGCCACCCGCAAAAATTCGCTCTCGGCGGGGACGTAGATGAGGTCCACCGCCGTCCCGCACTGTCCGAGGAGCTCGGCGCCGACGGGCGCCGCGCGTCCGCCGCGGTACTGCACCACGGGCGTCTTTCCCACCGTGTCGTGCATCCCGACGCCCGTGCAGTTGACTATGACGTCGTACGGGGCGATCGGGATCTCCGTGAGCGGGCTGAACCCGCCCAACTCGCGGTAGACGGTGAACAGACGTTCCTCGTCCCGCTCATAGGCATACACCCGCGCGCCCGCCTCGCACAGCTTCTTGATACAGCTCCTGCCCGCGCCGCCCGCGCCGAGCACGAGCGCGCTCATGCCGCGCACGCCGACGCCCGCGTTTTCGAGCATGAGGAGGAACCCCTCCCCATCGGTGTTGTACCCCGTGCGGTCGTGCACGGTCACGGTGTTCACCGCGCCGAACACGCGCGCGTCGCCCGCGAGCCGTTTGAGATAGGGGATGATCTCCCCCTTGAAGGGGATGGTCACGTTGAAGGCGTCGTATCGCCCGAACAATTCCTCCGCGCGCGACGAGAACTCCGCGGGGGGGATGGAGACGCGATCGTAGGAGCACCGCATCCCCCACCCCGCGAGGATGAAGGCGTGCATGCGCGGACTCTCGGACGCCGAGACGTCCTTCCCGATGACGGCAAGTTTCAGCATAGTTCCTCCCGGATCGCCGCGATCTCCTCCGCATAGCGCGCGAACGGGAGACGGACGATCTCGTATTTTCCCACGGCGGCGGGCAGGGTGAGCGTGACGGTGCCCGCCTCCGTATTTTTCTTGTCGAGAAGGGCGTGGCGGACGTCCGGGTCGGGCGCCCTCCCCCCTTCGAGCGCGGTGCGGCACAGCACGCCGAGCGCTTCGCAGAATTTTTCCTCCGCGAGGTGCATGCGCGCCGCGAGCCTGCTCTCGAAGAGGAGCCCCCACAGTACGCATTCCCCGTGCGAGAGCCCCGAGGAGAGCTCGACGGCGTGACCCGTCGTATGCCCGAGGTTGAGGCACCGCCTTATTCCCCGCTCCTCGGGGTCCCGCCGCACGACGTCCGCCTTGACGGCGATGTTTTCGGGCACGACAGACGCGAGAAAGCGGAGGTCGAAGAGGTCGGGCGCCGCGGCGAGCTCTTCGAAGAGCGGCGCGGACAGCACCCCGTGCTTTACGATCTCTCCCAATCCGCACCGCAGTTCGCGGCGGGAGAGCGTTTGCAGGAACACGGGATCCGCATACACGGTCTCAGGCTGTTTGAAGGCGCCGATGAGGTTCTTGACGCCGCAAAAGTCGATGGCGGTCTTTCCCCCCACCGAGCTGTCCACCTGCGAGAGGAGGGTCGTGGGGACCTGAATACAGGCGATGCCGCGCATATACAGGCTCGCGGCGAGCCCGCCGATATCGCCCACCACGCCGCCGCCGAACGCGATGAGAACGGAGTTGCGGCGGAGCCCCGCCTCCGCCATGGCACGGAGGAGGGAAAGAAGAGTCTCCTCGTTCTTGTGCGCCTCGCCCGCCTCCATCACAAAGACGGGCACGCCGCCGAGCGCGCGGAGAAGCTCTTCGCGGTAGATCGCAAAGACGTTGGAATCGGTAAATACGATCCCGCCCCCGCCGAGGAGGCGCTCCCGCATGGGAGCGAGCACGGCGGAAAGCACATTTCTGCGGCAGACGACGGCGCTCTCCCGCCGCGTCCCCTTCGTCGCGATGCGGATGGTCCTCATGCGGGGAGCCTCCCGTAGCGCGCGGCGACCTCTTCCATCGTATCGCCGCCGAGCCGCCCGAGCACGACGTCGCACAGCTCCGCCGCGAGGACGCTTTCGAGCACCGTCTCAAAGGCGAGGATGGCGCAGACGTCGCTCCGTTCCGCCGCCGCGCGGGCGGGCTCGCCCGTGCGGTAATCCACCGTCCTGAGCCCCCGCATCAGCGTGGGGATGGGCTTCATCGCGGCGCGGAGCACGAGCTCTTCGCCGTTGGACATGCCGCCCTCGATTCCCCCCGCGCGGTTGGTCTCCCGATAAAATCCGCGCGCTTCGGAGAAGAAGATCTCGTCGTGCACCTCGCTCCCGCGGTGCGCCGCGGCGGCGAAGCCCATGCCGACCTCCGTCCCCTTGACCGCCTGTACGCTCATGAGCGCGGCGCAGAGGCGGGCGTCCAGCTTCTCCGCATACGTCATACAGCTGCCGAAGCCGCTCTTGAGCCCGCGCACGCGGAGCTCTGCGACGCCGCCGCAGGTATCCCCCGCCGCGCGGCAATCGTCGATCTCCTTCATCGCGCGCTCGGTCGCCTCCGCGCTCATCATGCCGAGGGTGGGAATCCGCCGCCCCGCGATCTCTTCGAAGGAATAGACGGCGCCGTCCGAGACGCTCCCCACCTGCCGCACATAGCCCGCGATCTCCACGCCGAGCGCTTTGAGGAGCAGGCGGCACACCTCGCCCGCCGCGACGCGCACGGCGGTCTCCCGTGCGGAGGCGCGCTCCAAGATGTTCCGCGCGTCGTCCCCGCCGTATTTTTTCAGTCCCGCGAGGTCGGCGTGCCCCGGACGGACGCGCGTGAGCGCCCTCTCCCCGCCGTCGCACCCCTCGGGCGCCATGTATTTTTCCCAATTCGGATAGTCGCGGTTGCGCACGAGAAGCGTCACGGGACTGCCCAGCGTGCGGCGGTCCCGCACGCCCGACAAGATCTCCGCCTCGTCCCGCTCGAGCTTCTGCCGCGCGCCCCGCCCGTAGCCGCTCTGCCGCAGGGCGAGCGCCGCGTTGATGGCGGAAAGGTCGATCTCCAACCCCGAAGGCAAGCCTTCGAGGATGGCGATGAGCGCCTTCCCGTGCGATTCTCCCGCTGTCGTGATCTTCATGATCGCACCCCCTTAGAGGTAGTTACCGTATAATTTCCGCCGCGGACGCGCACCAGAATGTGCCCGAGTTCGTCCGTGCGGTAGATGTGTTCCGTGTGCGCGGCAAGCCGTCCGAGCGCCTCCCCCGCGGGATGCCCGTAGCTGTTCCCCGCGCCGCAGGAGACGATGGCGGTCTCCGCGCCGAGCAGTTCCAGCCATTCCTCCGTAGAGGACGCCGCCGAGCCGTGGTGGGAGACGCGCAGGATATCCGTCTCGGAGAGGCGGACGGCGTACCCACCGCTGTCGAAGATGTCCTCGGAGAGTGCCGCCTCGCGCACGAGAGACCGCTCGCGCACGCCCGTGATGTCTGCCCCGAGGAGCACGTTCACCCCGCCGTAGGAGAGATAGAGCACCGCCGAGCGGTCGTTGCCGTCCGAACTCTCCTCCGCCTCCGCGGCGTGGGGCGAGATGCAGACGAGATAGGCGCCCGATTCATCCGCGATGACATCGTACCGCTTCAACATGCGGACGTCCGCGCCAACGCGCTCCGCCTCGGCGACGATCTCCTCCGAGCCCTCCGTCTGCGTGAGATAGAGCGCCTCCGCGCCGAAGCAGCCGATGAGGAACGCCGCGCCGCCCGAATGGTCGGTATCGGGATGGGTGACGAGCACGGACAGCCGTTCGGACCCGATGCCCTTCAAATAGCGAAAGATGACGTTGTCGTGCTCAAAGGAGCCGTTGCCCGCGTCCACCACGAGGCAGTCCCCGGACGGGAATTCCACGACGGTACAGTCGCCCTGCCCCACCGAGAGGAAATGCAGCCGCAGTTCCCCCTCTTCGCGCGCGGGCAGTTGCGCCGCGGGGAGCAGGGTACGGAAGGGAAAAAGCGCGTTGAAGAGCGCGAGCACGCCGAACAGCAGAAGCGCCGCGGCGGCGAGCGCGAGCCGTTTCAGGACGGCGCGCCGCACGGGATTCCTATCTGCGCTTCCGCGAAGCACGCTGCGCCTCCTTCATCGCCGCGAAGATCTCCTCCATGTGCCCCTTCGCCTCGCTGTATCCGAGCTCGAACATCGCGTCCATGGCGGCACGGGAGACGTCCGTCGCGTGGAAGTCGTGCAGATTGGGTTTGAGCATGAAATCGGCGCTCGCATACCCGCGGGACTTGCAGTCCTCGGTGTAGCGCACGGGCACGAAGGCGTTGATGGCGGTGCCGATGAGGCGGGAGATCCTGCTCTTCTCCTCCTCGGGGCGGGCGTGCGCCGAGAGGTCCACCCCCACCGTAAAGTCGGCGCCCATCTCCTTACAGACGTCTGCGGGGACGGCGTCCGTAAAGGCGCCGTCATAGAGCCGTCTCCCGTTCAGGTCCACGCCGCGGAAGAAGGGCGGGATCGCCGCCGAGGCGGTGAGAGCGCGCGCCACGGGTCCCTCCCGCAGGACGACTGCGCTGTTCGTCTCCCCGTCCGTCGCACAGGCGGCGAAGGGAAGAGGGAGGGCGGAGAAGTCGCCTTCAAGGTATTGTTCGAGAAAGCGCTCCGCAAAGTCCATGTCGGCAAAGGGGCGCAGGTTGCGGGAGAACTCCCTGCGGTTGAGCCCCTCCACGATGCCCACCATGTCCGCCGAGGAAAAGCCCTTGGCATAGAGCGCGCCCACGATGGCGCCGATGGAAGAGCCCGCGATCACGGAGAAGGAGAGCCCCGCTTCCTCGAACGCCTTCAACACGCCGAGGTGCGCCATCCCCTTGGCGCCGCCGCTCCCGAGCGCGAGTCCGAGCCGCAGAGGCTCTCTGCGGCAAAACAAACTCTTCAAACGGGAGAATATTCCCATGGCACTCCTCCGGCGCGGCTCCCGCCGCGCCCGTCCGAACTCTATTTTACACGTCTTTTTGCAAAATGTAAACGATTTTCAGCCGCTTGCGCCTGTGCAGGAGCAAACGGTCAGATCTCTATCTCCATGCCGTCGTAGGCGGCGATCACGCCGAAGCGGCGCTCCGCCTCTGCGAGCCGCTCCTCCGAGGGGGCGCTGTTGTGGGAAAAGTGGGTGATCACCCGCTTGGTCTCTTTCCCGACCGCCCCCGCGGCGGAAAGCCGCCCGAGCGTGCGGACGTTCTCGTCCAACCCCATGTGGCGGGCGCCCTCCGCCGTCTCGCCGAAGAGAAAGGTACAGTCGAGGGTGACGAGATCCGCCCTCTTGCCCGTCTCTTCGAGATAGCGCACCGTCTCCTCGGGGAGCGCGCCCGTATCGGTGAGATGCAGGACGCACTTCCCTCCCTTTTCGAGGAGGAAGAGAAGGGGCTCGCGGGAGGTGTGGCGGGCGGGAAGCGGATGCACCGTCCACTCCCCCGCGCGCACGGGGCGGAAGGGCTCGAGCGGATGGACGCGGATGCCTTCGGCGACGCTCGGTTTCATCTCGCGGCGGGTCTCCTCGCGGAAGATCTCCTCCACCTCGCGGTTGCAATAGAGGTCGAGCGCGGGAGAGGTCATGCCGTGCGCATATTTGTATCCGCGCAGGATGAGGTCGTGCGCGTTGAAGTGGTCCATGTGGGAATGGGTGACGAAGAGGAAGCGGACCGCCGAGAGATCGACGCCGAACCGCACCGCATGATAGAAGGCGTCGGGCGGGAAATCGACGGAGAGCTCGCCGTCGAAGAGCACATGCGCGCGCGAACGGATCGCCCTGCCGCCCCGCCGACGCGCTTCGGCGCAATAGGCGCAGTTGCAAAAGAGCGCGGGCACGCCCTCCGCCGCTCCCGTTCCGAGATAGGTGACCTTCATGCTTCCCTCCTTGCGGCGCCGCCGCTCATGCTTCGTAGAGGATGGTGACGGGACCTTCGTTGACCTGTTCGATGTGCATGTCCGCGCCGAACACGCCCCGCTTCACGGGGACGCCGAGCCGCCCGAGACAGTCGCAGGCGTACCGATAGAGTTCGTTCGCCGCGTCGGGGCGCTCCGCCTCCGTGAAGGAGGGACGGTTGCCGTGCGACGCGTCGCCGTACAGGGTGAACTGCGAGACGAGGAGCACCTCCCCGCCCACGTCGCGCACCGAGCGGTTCATCTTGCCCGCGTCGTCCGCGAATACGCGGAGCGCCGCGACCTTCTCCATGCACTTCTCCGCCTGCCGCGCGCCGTCCCCCGCCTTCACGCCCAAATAAACGACGAGCCCGTTTCCGATCTCGGAGACGGGCGTGCCGTTGACGGAAAGCGCCGCGCGCGAAACTCTCTGCGCGACCAATCTCATGTTACACTCTCGACATGTACTCGCCCGTGCGCGTGTCGATGCGGATGGTATCGCCCTCGTTGACGAACATGGGGACCTGGAACACCGCCCCCGTCTCCACCTTCGCCGCCTTGGTGACGTTGGTCGCCGTGTTGCCGCGTACGCCAGGCTCCGCCTCGATGACTTTGAGTTCCACGAAGTTCTCGGGCTCCACCGAGAAGGCGTTGCCGTACAGGAAGCGGACGGTGACGATGTCGTTCTCACGGATATAGCGGAGCGCGTCCTCGACCTGATCGTGATTGAGGGGGGTGAGGTTGAACTCGTCGTCCATGAAGTAGTAGAACTCGCCGTCGTTATACGAATAGGTCATCTTCTTGGTCTCGACCTGCGCCGTCTCGAGCTTGGTCGTGGGGTTGAAGGTCTCATCGGAGAGGACCTGTCCCGTGACGACGTTTTTGAGCGTCGTGCGGACGAACGCCGCGCCCTTCCCGGGCTTGACGTGCTGGAACTCGGTGACGGTGTACACCCCGCTCTTGTATTCGAACGTCGTGCCCTTTCTGATGTCTCCTGCCATGATCTGTGCCATCTTCAAATATCTCCTTAATGATTTACAATATGATGAGGTTCCGATCCGTCTT
Source organism: uncultured Clostridia bacterium (assembly GCA_947587085.1). GTDB lineage: Bacteria > Bacillota > Clostridia > Christensenellales > Borkfalkiaceae > Gallimonas. The sequence goes on from CANPXX010000009.1 coordinate 10,527, forward strand.
ATTCATGAACGAAACCACTTTTCCGTCCTTCAAGGTCACGCTGTCCTCGATGCGTATGCCGAACTCGCCCGCAAGATATACGCCCGGTTCGTCCGAGAACACCATGCCGTTTTCGAGCACCGTCTCCCCGCGCGGCGAGAGGGTGGGATATTCGTGGATCTGGAGCCCGATCCCGTGCCCCAAAGAGTGGGTGAAATAGCCGTCCAGCCCCGCCTTTTTGAGAGAGCCGCGGGCGACCTCGTCCGCCTCCCTCCCCGTCATGCCCGCGACCACCCGCTCTTTGACGAGCTCGTGCGCGCGGAGCACTTCGGCGTATGCCTTCTTGAACGCCCCGTGCCGCCCGTCGTCGCCGAAGAGGAAGGTGCGCGTGCAGTCCGAACAGTACCCCTCGTACTTACAGCCGAAGTCGATGAGCACGGCGTCGCCGAAGCAGAGCGCCCTGTCCCCCGTCTCGTGATGGGGCACGCTCCCGTTCTCTCCGAAGGCGACGATGGTCTCGAAGGAGGTCCCGCTCGCGCCGAGCTGCCGCATCCTGTATTCGAGAAGGGCGGCGACCTCCCGCTCCTGCATCCCCTCTCTTATCTCGGGAAGGATGGATAGAAGGGCGTCCTCCGCGATCGTGCACGCACGCCCGATGAGGGAGAGCTCCTCTTCCGACTTCACCATCATCGCGCGCCGCAGGGCGGGCATCGCGTCCACGAGCCCGAAGCCCTCCGCCCCGAGCGCACGGTACGCCTCCGCGCTCACAAAGGGGAACGGGACGCCGAGCACGCTCAGCCCCTTCACCGCTTCGAGCGCCTGAGGATAGCTCCCCGCCTCCACGCGGACGGGACTGCCCGCGAGCTGCCTCTGTGCCGCCTCGAAATAGCGGGGATCGGCAAAGAGCGTACATCCTTCGCCCGTGACGACCGCAAAGCCGTCCGTCGAGCGGAAGCCCGTGAGATAGGCGCGCAGGAAGTCCTGCTCGATGAAGAGCGCGTCGGCGCCTGTCTCCTCGTATATTTTGCGCAATTTTGCCGTAAGCATAGCCATATTATACCAAATCTGCGCGCGTTCGTCAATGATTTTTTGAAGAAAAGGCGCCCGCCGCACCGCGATTCGGCGAAATTCTCCCGCTCACCCCGCGAGCGCGCGGTAGACGCGCTTCATCTCGGCGGCATCCTCCGCCTGCGTGCCGTCGGACTCCGACACGATGTAGGGTTCCAGACGCTCGGCGAGGAGCGCCTCCGCGAGCGGTCCGAACTCGGGACCGTACTCCGTATCGGCGAAGGTGAGGTGCCTCAGCTCCCCCTTCGCGCCGTACATGATCTTGGAGAAATGCACATGGAACTCCCGCATGCGCTCATAGCCGAGCACGTCGAGGAGGATGCCGAGCTTTTTGCGGTAGTCCTCCGCCGTCTTTAAGCTGCCCTGCTCGCGCGCGTTCACATGCCCGAAATCCACGCACGGCGTAAAGACGGGGTCCACCGCGCAGAAGGCGGCAATCTCCTCCACCGTGCCGATCTGCGCGAGCTTGCCCATCGTCTCGGGGCAGAACATCATCCCCTCCAACCCGCTCCCATAGATACGGTCGCGCAGCGTCTTCATGCGGTCCAGCGTGCGGGCGACGGCGACCTCTCGGCTCTCCTTGCCCTGCGCCGCGGGGTGAAAGACGACGCGTCTCCCCCCCATGAGGGCGAGGGCGCGCGCGCTGTCGAGGATGTACCCGAACGACTTCTCCGCCATCTCCGCGTCGGGATTGGCGAGGTTGACATAGTAGGGCGCGTGCACGGAGAGTTCCACCCCCTCGGCGCGGAACGCCGCGCCGACGGAGCGCGCCTTCGCCTCCGTCATGCGCACCCCGCGCCCGAAGGAATATTCGAAGCAATCGAGTCCGCGCTCCTTTACAAAGCGCGCCGCGTCCTCGGTGCGCTCATAGCCCGCCGCAAAGAAGCTGTCGCTGTTGCCGCTCGGTCCGAATCGTATCATTTGCAGAGATCCCTCCATCGTGCTTTGTCTGCGGTAAGTTGCGCCCGCAACGCCTCCGCGGAGGAGAACGCCCTCACGCCGCGGAGATATTGCACGGGGTAGACGCGCACGGTCTCGCCGTACAGGTCCCCCGAAAAGCCGTCGAGATAGGTCTCGATCTTGCGCTCCGCGACGCCGAACGTGGGGCGCGCGCCGAGATGGATGATGCAGGGGTAGTCCCCCTTCGGCGTGCCGCAGAGACCGCCGTACACGCCGTCGGGCGGGAGCAGTTTCTCCGCGGGCGGCGTGAGGTTGAGGGTGGGAAAGCCGTATGTACGCCCCACCTCCCGTCCGTGCTCCACGCTCCCCTGCACGAAGTACGCCCCGCCGCAGAACTCCTCCGCCGAGGCGCAGAGACAGGCATTCAGTTCAGAGAGCTCGCCGCGCCGCAACAGCTCCTTGCAGAAAGAGGCGGCGAGCTTGCGGCTCCGCCCGCCCTCCCCCGATGCCCGCTTCACGAGCGGGCGCACGGTCACGGGGCAGGGGGCGACTTGCTTTAAGAGCTCCGTCGTGCCCGCGGCGTCTCTCCCGAAACGGAAATCCTCGCCGCACACGACGCGGCGCGCCCCGACGCACCCGAACAGCTTGCGCAGAAACTCCTCCGCGGAAAGAGCTCTCGTCTCCCCCGAGAGGGAGATCCCGCAGACGGCGTCCACCCCCGCCCGCTCAAAGATGAACGTCCGCTCCGCCGCGGTGAAGAGCTCTTTGCCCTTCCCGCCGTACATGGTGGTGAGGACGACGGGCGCGCCCGTCCGCTTCGCCTCGGCGATGAGCTGTCTGTGCCCGAGGTGCAATCCGTCGAAACCGCCCAAAACGAGGGTGCAGGGCTTCGGATACCGCTCGCCGAAGCAAAAGGTCAGCATAGCTTCTTGTCGGCGCGGAGCACGCCGCCCTCCACGATTCCCGTGCCGTAAAACATATCTCCGCGGTACACCTTGTACGTCCCGTCGGGAAGGTCCGCAGCATAGCGGACCCCGTTGAAGTAGCGGGAATCGTCCACCCGCAAAGCGGGGAAGGGAAGCACCGTCTCGGTCGGAATGAGAAAGCGTTCCCACCCGTCGCCGAGCGCGCCGAGCGGGACGGCGTTCTCCTCCGTAAACACCCCGCTCGCCGTACGGCGGAGCGCCGAGGTATAGCCGAGCGTCCCGAGGGCGAGCGCCAGATCGCGCGAGAGGGCGCGGATGTACGTCCCCCCGCCGCAGACGATCTCGAACTCGAACTCGTCGGGCGCGGTCTGACGGAGGAGGGAGAAGGAATACACTCTCACGCGGCGGGAAGCGAGCTCGAAGCTCTCGCCGCGGCGGGCGAGGCGGTAGCCCTTGACCCCGTTCACGCTGCACGCGCTGTAACGGGGAGGGACCTGTTCGATCTCCCCCGTGAAGCGGGAAAGCGCCGCGCGGATCTCCTCCGCCGACGGGACCTTGCCGCCCCGCTCCAAAATGCCCTCGCGGTCGAGAGTGTCCGTCGTCGCGCCGAAGCAAAAGCGCGCCCGATACGTCTTTTTCTTTCCCGAAAAATAGTCGAAGAGGCGCGCCGCATTGCCCACGGCAACGGGCAAGACGCCCGAGGCGAGCGGGTCGAGCGTGCCCATGTGCCCGCACGGCGTATGCGTAAGATGTTTGAGGACGTTCACCGCCCGCGTGGACGGAACGCCCTCCTCCTTGTCGATGTTGAAAAACCCGTTCATTCTTCCAAATCTTGCGAGACCGCCCGCTCCACCCGTTCCACCGCCTCTTCGAGCGGTCCGAACAGCATACAGCCCGCGGCGAGCACATGCCCGCCGCCGCCGAAGCGGCGCGCCGTCTCGTTGACGTTCACCTTCCCCTTGGAGCGGAAGGAGACCTTGTACTGTCCCGTCCGCACTTCGAGCAGACAGACGCTCACCTCCGCCGTATCGACGGTGAGCCCGAAGTCCACGATCCCGTCCGTCGCGTCCGCGCCGAGCGAGCGGCGGACGAGCGCGTCCCGCGGGATGACGGCGATAACGAGGCGCCCGCCGAGCAAAAAGCGGAGCTTGGAGACGGTCTCCGCATACAGCGCCGCGCGGGCGCGCGTCTGCTTGCGGAACACCTCATAGCCCACGCGGGCGGGGTCGGCGCCGTGGTCGGCGGCATACGCCGCCTCGCGGAAGGTATCGCCGTTGACGTCGGCATGCGAGAAGCCGCCCGAATCCGTCACCATCCCCATCATGAGGCAGTCGGCGGCTTCGCGGTCGGGCTCCACGCCGAGCGCACGGATGAGTGCGGCGATATTCTCGCAGTTGCTCGCCCGCGCGGCGACATAGTTGTATTTCGCAAAGCGCGTGTTGGAGACGTGGTGGTCGAGGTTGACCGTCACCTTCTTCCGCGCGCCCGCGCGATAGACGGACTCGAGCGCGCCGAGGCGGGACTCCTCACTGCAATCCACGCAGATGTACGCCTCCGCGTCCAAGGTCGGCGCGCGCAAAATGCGGCGCATGCTGTCCAAGAACAGATATTTCGCGGGAATCGCGCCGTCGTTCACCGTTTCGCAACGGACCCCGAGCATGGAAAGAGCGCGGGAGAGCGCGCCTGCGCTCCCGAGCGTATCGCCGTCGGGGCGCGTATGCGTGAAGATCACCGCGCTTTTGAGCGCCGAAAGGACGCCTGCGATCTCTTCGATCGTGTTCATTTCTCTTCCCTGTGCAATCTTGCGAACAGCTCGTCCATCTTCGAGCCGTATTCCATGCTGCCGTCCTCGATGAAGGTGAGCTCGGGCACCGTGCGGACGCGCATCACGCGGGCGAGCTCATGCCGCACGAAGCCCGCGTTGCCGCGCAATACTTCGAGGCTCCTCGCCTTCTCGGCGGGAGAGGCGGCATAGACGCTCACATACACTTTCGCCGTTTTGAGGTCGGGGGCGACGTCCGCCTCCGTGACGCTGATGAGCCCCTTCAAGTCCGGTTCCCTGTCTTTGAGCGGACCGGACAGGATGGCGGCGATCTCCTTTCTCAGTTCGCTGTCCAGCCGTTCGGTGCGCTTGCTCATTTCTGTGCGATCTCCTCCACCAGATAGCATTCGATAAAGTCGCCGATCCTGATCTCGTTGAAGCCCTCGATGGCGCAACCGCATTCGAGCCCCGCCGCGATCTCGCGGACTTCGTCTTTATAGTGTTTGAGCGTCTTGACGTTCCCCTCCACGATCTGCACGTCGTTGCGGTAGATGCGGAGCTTCCCGCCGCGCACGAGGCGTCCCTCGGTGACGAGGCACCCCGCGACCGTTCCGACGCCCGTGACGTTGAACGTCTGGCGCACCTCCGCCTTGCCCACATACACGTCCTTGTACTTGGGCGTGAGCATGCCCTTCAAAATGAGCTCCATCTCGTCGAGGAGTTCATAGATGATGCGGTACGTCCGCACCTCCACATGGCTGCGCTCCGCGAGCGCCTTTGCCTTGGAGTCGGGACGGACGTTGAAGCCGATGACGAGCGCGTGCGCGGAATCCGCGAGCGAGATGTCGCTCTCGCTGATGGCGCCCGCCGCCGCGCGGATGACCTTGACGGAGACCTCCTCGTTGCCGAGCTTTTCGACGGAGGAACGGATCGCCTCCACCGAGCCCTGCACGTCCGCCTTGATGAGGAGGTTGAGCGACTTGCCCGTCCCCTCCGCCGCGCTGAACAGGGAGTCGAGGTCGCTCACCGAGCGGATCCCCTCGTCCTCCATCTTCTCGCGCTGTTTGTTCTTGCGCTCCTCCTGCACCTGCTTCATGAGCTCCTGTTCGACGGCGAAGATGGCGTCGCCCGCGTTGGGCACGTCCTCGAGCCCGAGGATGGAGACCGCCGTGGAAGGTCCCGCCTCCTTTACCGTCTTGCCCGTGTCGTCGATCATGGCGCGGATCCTGCCCATCGTCGTGCCCGAGATCACGTTGTCGCCCGTGCGCAGCGTGCCGTTCTGCACGAGCACGCTCGCCATCGGTCCCTTGCCCTTGTCCAGCTTCGCCTCGATGACGACGCCCCTCGCGCGGCGGTCGGGATCGGCGCGGAGCTCCAGCATCTCCGCTTGCAGGTCGATGCTTTCGAGGAGGGCGTCCACGCCCTCGCCCGTCTTGGCGGACAGGGGCACCACGATCACGTCGCCCCCCCATTCCTCGGGCACGAGGTCGTGCTCCAACAGTCCCTGCTTCACGCGGTCGGGATCGACGTGCGGTTTATCCATCTTGTTCATGGCGACGATGATGGGAACGTTCGCCGCCTTGGCGTGGTCGATCGCCTCCACCGTCTGCGGCATGATGCCGTCGTCCGCCGCCACGACGAGCACCACGATGTCCGTCACGTTGGCGCCGCGGGCTCGCATCGCCGTGAAGGCGGCGTGCCCCGGGGTATCGATGAAGGTGATCTTCTTGCCCCCGCCGAAGGTGACGGTGTACGCGCCGATGCTCTGCGTGATGCCGCCCTCCTCCCCCGCGGTTACGTTGGTCTTGCGGATATAGTCGAGGAGGGAGGTCTTGCCGTGATCGACGTGCCCCATCACCGTGACGATGGGCGCGCGCGGGACGGCGTTCGTTTCCTCGCCGCCGTGCTCTTCGAAGAGGGTCTCCTCCGCCGTCTTTTCGGGTTTGTATTCGAGGTCGATGCCGAGATCGATCGCCATGAGCGCGGCGTTGTCGTAGTCCACCGACTCGTTCACCGTCTTCATGATGCCCTCTTTGAAGAGGCGCTTGGTGATCTCCACCGCCGAGATGCCGAGCTTCTCGGAGAGCACCTTGATGGGAATCTCGCGGGTGGTCACGACGGCGTGATCGATCTTGACGGTCTGCGCTTCCTTGCGGGTCTTTTTCCCGAAGCGCGCCTTTCTGTACCCGCTCTCCTTATCGAAATCGCCGATGCTCGCCCCCTGCTGGCGCTGCAACGCGCGCTTGTTCACGGGACGGCGCTGTTGTTCGACGTACGTCTTTTCGAATTTCTTCGCGGGTTCCCTCCTCGGGGCGGGAGCGGGCGCGACGGGACGGACGGGCGTCTGCGGACGCGCGCCGAACGGCGGGCGCGCCGCAGGCGTGCGGGGCGCCGCGGTCCCCGTTCGGAAGGGCGGACGGACCGTCTTTCCCGCGGGATTGGTATAGGAGGGACGCTGGGCCTCGGGACGGAAGGTCGCGCGGGGCGTCTCCGTGCGGGGACGGGCGGGCGCCTGCGGTTGCGGCTGTTTCCGCGTCTCCGCCGCTTGCGCCTCCCGTGCGGGTTCGGGCGCGGGGACGTCGGGCGCGGGCGCGCTCTCCGCGGCGCGCTTCGCTGCCGCCGCTTCCGCCGCCGCGCGTTCCGCCGCGGCGGCGCGCTCCGCCTCCTCCCTTCTCGCCGCTTCCTCCTCGGCGCGGCGCTGTGCCTCCGCCGCCTCGAGCTCGCCCAACTTTTTCAGAAGGTCCGAAAGACGGCGCTCGTTGGCTGCCACCTTCTTTTGAAGGGCGCCCGTTCCGTTCTCTCCGAGGACGGAGCCCAATTTTTCGATCGTTTCGTATGCCATATTACCCTCCTGCGCTCATTGCGCTCCCTGCGCTTCGGCGCAGATGGCGCGCGCGAGATTGGCTTCGCGCACCGCCGCACATTTACAGCCCTCCCTCCCCACGAGCGAGCCGAGATCCTCGAACTCCACCAGCGGACAGGCGAACCGTTCTCTCAGTTTTTCCACTTCCTTGCGCGAGTTCTTTCCGATCGAGCGATCGACCGCCAAGAGCTCGCACCGCCGCAGGGTGGAGGCGGCGAATACGCCGAGCGCGAGCTTCCCCGCGCGGCGCGCAAAGCCGAAATACGAACGCACCTTACTTTCCTGCAAGGATCTCCTCCTCGATCCGCGCGTACACCTCGTCGGGAACGGGGGCGGAAAACGTTTTATTGAGCAGTTTCGCCCGCGCGAGCTTCTTCACGCACGCCGCGTCCCTGCAAATATACGCGCCGCGCCCCGCCGCCTTGCCCGAGAAGTCCGCAAAGATCTGCCCCTCGGGACTGCGCACGATGCGCAGCATCTCCCGTTTGGGCTTCTCCCCGCGGCATGCGATGCAGGTGCGGAGCGGAATCTTGCGCTCCTTCATTTACTCCTCCGTGCCCGTCTCCGACGGCTCTTCGAGGTTGAGCTTCGCCGCGGCGCTCTCGCTCTTCACGTCGATCTTCCACCCCGTGAGGTGCGCGGCGAGGCGGGCGTTCTGCCCCTCCCTGCCGATGGCGAGAGACAGCTTCTCGTCGGGCACGACGGCGACCGCCGACTTCTCGCCGAGCTGGGTCACCGAGATGACCGTCGCGGGGGAGAGCGACTTCGCGATGAATTCGAGGGGATTCTCGCTCCAAAGGATGATGTCGATCTTCTCGCCGCCGAGCTCGGCGACGACGGCGTTCACGCGGGCGCCCTTGTTGCCCACGCACGCGCCGACCGCGTCTACCCGCGGATCCTCGGAGGCGATCGCCATCTTGGTCCTGTGCCCCGGCTCGCGCGAGATCGCCTTCACGACGACCGTGCCCGCCTTGATCTCGGGCACCTCCTCTTCGAACAGCCGCTTCACGAGCCCGGGCGCCGAGCGGGAGACGAGCACCTGCGCGTTCCTGCCGCCGCTCCGCACCCGCTTGACGTACACCTTGATCTTGTCGCCCGCCTCATACCGTTCGCCGGGCACCTGATCCTGCGGGAGCATGAGCCCTTCTATCTGTCCCTTCCCGAGCTCGATGTACACGTTGCGCATGTCCACCTTGCGGATGAGCCCGCTCATGAGCTCGCCCTCCTTGTCCGAAAATTCGGAGAGGGTGTTGTCGCGCTCCGTCTCATGGATCTTTTGGAGGATGACCTGCTTCGCCGTCTGCGCGGCGATGCGCGAAAAGTCCTTGGGGATGAATTCCTCGGAGAGCACGTCGCCCACTTTGGCGTTCTTCTTCGTCTTGTGCGCCTCCTCGAGGGTGATCTCGCCGTCGCCGATCTCCTCCACGTCGTCGTCTACGACGGTACGCAGGATATAGAAGCGGATGGTGCTCTTCTCGGGATTGATGCGCACCTCCACGTTGCCCGTCTCCCCGTTCTCCTGCTTCTTGTAGGCGGAAGCGAGCGCATTGGAGAGCGCCTCGATGAATACTTCCTCGCTGATTCCCCGCTCGCGCTCTAAATCGGCGAGCGCCGCAAAAAATTCTTTGTTGACCATGGTTCCACTCCCGTATAAATTTTTCAGACTTCTATCAAAAGACACACCTTCGAGCACTTGGCGAAGGGTATGCGCTTTTCGCCTTGTTCCGTCCGCAGGGCGACCGTCTCCCCGTCGAAGGCGAGAAGCTCGCCCTCATAGTACTTTGCGCCCTCATAGGGGGCGTAGAGATGCACTTCCACCGCCTCGCCGAGGTGACGGTCGAAGTCCGCCTGTTTGCGGAAGGGACGGTCCAGCCCGGGTGAGGAGCAGTTGAGCGTGTACGGCTCGCCGAAGGTGGGGTCGAGCTCGTCGAGCGGGGCGTCGATCGCGCGGTGGAAGCGCTCGCAGAGCACGAGGTCCACCCCGCCCGGGGCGTCGATAAAGACGGTGAGCGCCCGCCCGCGCGCGTTCCACGCTACTTCCACGATCTCCACCCCCGTCTCCGCGGCGATGGGACGCAGAAATTCTTCGATCTCCGCAAGCGGCTTGACGCGCATATCCCCTCCCTCATAAAGAAATGAGAGCGGAAGCCCGCCCTCAATCTCTTCTTTCAAATGGATCAAGTATCTGCATTATACCATGCCTTGCGCGAAAATGCAAGCGCTTTTGGGAAATTTTCTTAAATTTTTACCGCGGAAGTCCGTTTTTCATGCGCGTGAGCTCCAAAAAGATCTTCGCCGTGACAAATGCGTCGTCATAAGCGCGGTGGTGATGGAACTCGAACCCGAAGTGGTCCGCCACGGTGTTGAGCTTGTAGTTGCCAAGGCGGAGCATCTCCTGCGCGAAGGTGACCGTATCGTACTGCCGCTGGTCGAAGAGGAAGCCCTCCTTCTCGCCGTAGTAGCGGATGAACTTGCAGTCGAACTGCACGTTGTGCCCGACGAGCGCGCACCCCGCCGCGAACTTGTAGAAGTCCGCCATGACCGCGCCGACGGGCGGCGCGCCCACGAGCATCTCGTCGGTGATGCCCGTGAGTTCGATGATCTCCTGCGGGAGACGGACGGGACAGGCGACGAAGGAGGAGAAGCGCTCGGTGATGTTCCCCCCCGCGATCTTCACCGCGCCGATCTCGATGATGCGGTCCATCGCCGCGGAGGACGAATTGCCGAGCCCCGTCGTTTCGAGGTCGAACACCACGAAATCGCGCTTCAAGACGGCTTCGGGCAGGGGCGCCGCGTCGAACAGCTTCGCCTGCACGAGGTCGTGCATGGGGACGGGGAATACGACGGAGTACGCCGCGGGCACGGGGCGGGAGGGGCGCTCCACGGGGGTGAACCCCTCGGGCGGGGCGCCGTAGTCGAGCATCTTCGCGCGGAAGGAGAGCCCGCCGTTGAAGAGCTCGTTGTCGCCCGTGAGGCAGACGCTGTCCCCCTGCCGCACGGCGCGGACCTTTTCGAGCGTCGCCTTTCGGGTGAAATAGGCAGTGCGGAGCGTCCCCGTGCCGTCCGAGAGGGCGATCGAGAAATAGGGCTTGCCGTTCTTGGCGGTGCGCTCCTCGATGTAACTGACCGTGCCGCACACCGTGACGTTCGCGATCTCCTTGGTGAGGTCCGCGATATACATGGCGCGGGAAGGCGCCGCCCCGTCCACGGCGGAATAGCCGTCGATCTCGAAGAAGCGCGGCGCGCGGATATATTCCTCGGGCGGGAGCTCCCGCTCGATCTCCTGCCGCTCCTTGGGCACGGCGCGCAGTTCCCCCAGCCAACAGCCGCAAAACTGCCTGCCGAGCTCCTCGGAGAGCGCGTCGATGACGCCGTCCTCCTTCCCCTTCGCGAACCCCGAGGCGTCCACGCCGAGATAGAACCTGCCGCCGCCCGCGTCCACCTCCGCGCCGATGTCCTCGGGCGAGACGAACGCCGCGAGGGCGGGGAAGCGCGTTTTGAGGATGTCCGCGACGGCGCGGCGGATCCCCTCCTCGCTCGGCACGGACTTGATCACTCGCGCCGAACCGCGCAACCCTTCGGGGGCATAGCGCGCCGAGACTTCGCTCGCATAGGCGACGTCCTCGCGCGAGTAGTTGGCGTCGGTGACGAGATGGAACACCGCCTCGTCCCCCTCCACCGTGATCTTTTTGAGGACGGCGCGGGAGAGCCCCTCCGCGCGCCTGATCTCGTCGAGATAGAGCTTGCTCTTCATCGCCCGTTCCCCCGCTCCGCGAGCAGTTCTTCGAGACGGCGGAAGAACGCCGCCTCTGCCTCCGCCGCGGGAACGCGCACGGGCGCGGCGTCCCGCTCGAAGAGCACACAGTACTCCCCGCCCCCCGCGATGCCGAGGTCGCAGTCCTTCGCCTCGCCCGGTCCGTTCACCACGCAACCCATCACGGCGACTTTGAGCGGCGTGCGCACCCGCGCCACCCGCTCGCTGACCCGCGCGGCGAGTCCCATGCAATCATATCTGCAACGCCCGCACGTGGGGCAGGCGACCACTTCCACATACCCCTTTTCCAGCCCGCAGGCGCGGAGGATGTCGTGCGCGGCGTACACCTCCTCCACGGGGTCGGAGGAGAGGGAGACGCGGATGGTGTCGCCCACGCCGCCCAGCAGGAGGGAGCCGATGCCCACGCTGCTCTTGACGACGCCCATGCGCCCCACGCCCGCCTCCGTCACGCCGAGATGGAGCGGATAGTCCGTCTGCCGCGCGAGGAGGGAATACGCCTCCACGGTGAGGGGGACGTCGGACGCCTTCACCGAGATGACGATGTTCTCCACGCCGTGCCGCTCGAAGGCGGCGACGTTGTTGAGAGCGCTCCCGACGAGGGCGCGGGCGCTCCTTCCGTAGCGGGCGAGCGCCTCCTTTTCGATGCTCCCCGTGTTCGCGCCCACCCGCACGGGCACGCCGTGCCGCTTCAAGCAGTCCGCCACATAGGCGAGCTCGCGCTCCCCCCCGATGTTGCCGGGGTTGACGCGCAGTTTATCCGCGCCCGACTCCACGGCGAGCACGGCAAGTTTGGCGGAAAAATGGATGTCGGCGACGATGGGGACATGGACCCCCTCCCGTACCCGTCCGATGGCGCGCGCGTCCTCTTCGTCGAGCACGGCGACCCGCGCGAGATCGCAGCCCGCCTCCTCCATACGAAGAATTTGAGCGACGCTTGCCGCAACGTCGCTCGTTTTTACCGTGGTCATGCTCTGGACGGCGACGGGGGCGCGCCCGAGCGCGACCTCCCCGACCGTGACGATCTTCTTCGACATAGTCCTCCCGAAAGGCGATTACTTTTTCTCGCTCTCCTTCTTTTCCATCATGCGCTGTAATTCGGACATGAACGACGAGATATCCTTGAAGGAGCGGTACACCGACGCATAGCGCACATAGGCGACCTCGTCGAGCTCTTTGAGCCCCTCCATCACCATCTCGCCGATCTCCTTGGAGGAGATCTCCTGCTCCATGGAATTGTAGATCTTTTTGGCGATCTCTTCGGCGAGCGCGTCGATCTTTTCGATGGGGACGGGACGCTTCTCGCACGCCTTGATGACGCCCCGCTTGATCTTCCCCATATCGAACGCCTGCCTGTTCCCGTCCGACTTCACCACGAGAATGGGCGCGACTTCGATGGTCTCGTACGTCGTGAACCTTCTTCCGCATCCCATGCACTCGCGGCGGCGGCGGATGGTCCTGTCATCGTCCGCGGAGCGGGAATCGATGACCTTGCTCTCCGTACAGTTACAATACAGGCAACGCATAGCATTCTCCTCTTCTTTTCTTCCAACGGATTATATCATATTCCGCGCGTTTTGTAAAGAATTTTCGCGAAGTTTTCGGAAAGCGCTCCGTTTCGTGCGAAAAATCGCGGACGCGAAGCGGACATCTCTACCTTTCCTTGAACGTCATGCCCCGCGCGCGGCTTCTATTGTAGACCAAACGGAAGCCTTTCCCTATTGTCATTTCGACCGCACAGACTTCTATTGTAGACCAAGCGCGGCACGCCCCGCCCGCACGTTCACGTTCCATTTACCGAAACATTTCTCCCAATTGTCATTTTGCGGAGCGCGCCTCAATTTGCGCGGCTCGCCCGCGCTTGTTGTCTGAGCAAGCGATAAAGAGCCCAAAATAAGTTTCCCAGACAAGCCCATTTCCGTCGCGAAATTCTTTGCCCTTATTCTTGCCCCGCAGGGAGCTTCTCTTTGGAAGAATTTCGCGAAATCTTTCCGTCGCGAAATTCTTTGCCCTTATGCTTGCCCCGCAGGGAGCTTCTCTTTGGAAGAATTTCGCGAAACATACGCTTTGCCACAAAAAAAGGAGCGGGCATTCGCCCGCTCCCGCGCCGTTTCTCAGCCGACAGGGTTCGCCCAGAGGGCGTTGCCGTCGTCGAGCGTCGCCGTGATCGCAAATCCCGCCTTTCGGTTGTAGTCGATATAGGAGGGCGCCACAACGCCTTTATACTCGTTGTCTCCGATGGTGACGGTGATATAGTAATCCCCGCTGAGCTCCCACGTGCCCACTTCCGCGCCCGCCTTCGTGAGCTTGCCATCCGTGGCGAACGTGTACTCTTCGGACTTGACGATGGTGGAAGAGACTTCCGCCGCGTGCAGGATGAGATCGTACGTGCCCTCCACGTCGGAGGCGGTCACCTTTCCGAGCGTCTCCTTCGCATAGCGGTTGGGCGAGAGCACGGGCCAGCCGTCCTCGTTGAAGAAGAGCTGGTGCACTTCGAGGTGATGCATGCCGCTCAGCGCGTTTCTGACGTGGGTGACGACGAGGTACTTGCCGTCCTCGACGAGCACCGAGTTGTGACCCATCGCGCAGTGGACCTCTCCGCCGTCGAACTGATAGTTGCCCGCGAGCTTATTGCCCACGAATGCGTTCGCCTCGACCGAGGGATCTTTGCCGAGAATGTCCTCGAAGCCGCCGTTCGGCGTCTTGCTGCGCACGACGCGCATGTTGTAGTTCGTATTCAGATCGCCGTACGACGTCATGAGATAGTAATAGTCCGTCTCGGCATTGTAGAACATATAGGGACCTTCCACAACGGTGCCCCAGCCCTTCCAGATGCGCTCGCCGATGTCTCCCTCTTCCTTGGGAAGCCCGTACCGATCGCCCGAATTTTCGAGCTCGACGGTGTAGATTCCCGCGAAAGCCGAGCCGTAGACCATCCACATCCTGCCATCTTTATCGGTGAAGATGTTGGGGTCGATGGCGTTGGGTTCTCCGCTCTTGCCCGTCTGGAGCAGAATGGTGTTGTTGGAGTAGGGACCCGTCACGCTGTCCGACTCCACGCGCCCGATGACCGACTGGTTCGTCCCGAAGGTGGAGACACAGTAATACATGTAATATTTGCCCTGATGGCGGATGACGTCGGGCGCCCAAGCGTCGAGAACAGTCGTCAATTTGAGCGCGGCGATGGTATCGGAGAGCACCTCGCTGGGCTTCCCGCCGAAGAGCGCGTTGTCTGCGGGGCGGTTCTGGCAATCGCCCTGTACCTGCGTCCACTTTATGAGGTCGTTGGACTTAGCCACGGCGAAGTGCGAGCCGAACGCATAGTAGGTCCCGTCGGAATCCTTGAAAATGGACGGATCGTGGACGGCGACGTTGGAGCCGTAATCGGGCTGGGACGGCAGCGTGGCAGGGTCGGACTTTTTCCCGCCGTCTCCGCCGCATGCGGCAAGTCCCACGGCGAGCGCCATGACCAATGCGCCGAGCGCGAGCAAAGAATGTTTCTTCATCATTTCCTCCTTTTTTCGCCGCACACGCGGCAACTGACCATATACTATTATAGCGGAATGGAAAACTTTGTCAAGGACTTTTTTCGGATTTATCAAATTTTGAACGGCTTGACAAAACCCGCCCGTCCTGCTAAAATAGAAAAAAATATTCGGGAGAATGTTATGAGTTCCTTCAAAGACCTTCGAATCGTAGACAACTTTTACCAGACGTCCGCCTTCTACCCCATGCCCACCATCCTCGTGGGGACGCGTTCGGAGAGCGGACAGACCAACCTCGGCTCCTACTCGCTCTGCTTCCCCTACTACATCGCGGGGAAGGACTACTATGCGATGATCTTGGAGTGCCGCAACAGCTCCAACACGGCGCAGAACATCTTGCGCGGGAGCAAGGTCTCCCTCAACTTCATCCCCGACGACGGCAAGTTCTTCCGCGAGGCGGTGCGGCTCGGCTTCCCCGGGGACACCACCGAGGAAAAGATGAAGGACTGCCTCTTCACCCTCGAGGCGGGACAGTGCGGGGGAGAGCGTCCCCTCGTCGTCAGAGAGGCGTTTCAAGTGTTCGAATGCACATGGGACAGCTCGCTCGAGGACGCCTCGCTCGACAGGGCTGGAAATCTCGAAGGGTACGAACCGCCCTACCGCAACTTCAACGGCATCACAAGCAAGTTCGGCGCGCACTTCATCTTGAAGATCGACAAGATCCTCATGAAGGAGCGGTATTGGAACGCCATCGTAAACGGCGTGAAGGCGAAGGACTTCCCCGACGTGCCCGTGGATTACGGCTACCGCGACAGCACCAATTTTTGGTACTCCCCCTTCAAGAAGCCCCGTCCCGAGAAGATTCAGGCGAAGGAGGGCAACGTGCAGTCGGTGATCTATGCCGCGGGGCGCATCGACCCCGAGGTGAAGTTCACGGACGCAGCCTGCGCCAAGCTCGTGAAGATTCCCCGCGTGTTCTTAAAAGCCGCCCTCACGCAGATGGTGAAGATCGCCAAGGAGGAGGGAATCTCCCTCATCGACGAGGAGGCGCTCGAACGCATCAACGACAAGCGCCGCAAGGAAAAGAAGTAAATAAGAGATGGGAAGGGCGGCGCCGACGGCGCCGCCCCTTTTCAACGGAACGCGCAATCCGTCGTATGGTCGTTGATGACGCCGATGGATTGCAGATAGGAATAGACGATGGTCGCGCCGACAAACTTGAAGCCGCGCCGTTTGAGCTCCCCGCTCACCCGCTCGGAGAGCGCGTCCTTGGCGGGCATCTCCCGCCAATCGGAGAGGCGGTGATCGATCGTCTTTCCCCCCGTAAAGCTCCAGATGAAGGAGTCGAAACTGCCGAACTCCTCCTGCACCGCAAGGAAGGCGCGCGCGTTGGCGACCGCCCCCTCGATCTTAGCGCGGTTGCGGATGATTCCCGCGTCTTGCAGGAGGGCTTGGATCTTCTCCCCGCCGTACCCCGCCACGACCGCGGGCTCGAAGCCGTCGAACGCCGCGCGGAAGTTCTCCTCCTTGTTGAGAATCAAATTCCAGCTCACGCCCGCCTGCATCCCCTCGAGCACGAGCATCGCAAAGAGCTCCCGCTCCCGATGCTCGGGCTTGCACCAACGCTCGTCGTGATAGCGGAGCGCCCGCTCGGGCAGGGCGCGTCCCCCGCACGAGCAAAACCCGCATCTCTTCTCTTCCCGTCCGCTCTCTTCCATTCCCATCCTCCTGCCTCCTCGCGGACGCTCAGTCCTTCTCCGCCGAGGGGCGGCGCGCTCCCTCCACGAGGGAGAGGACGTACGCCTCCGTGTTCATGTCCACGATGCAGAAGGAATAGATGGCGACGGGCACCATGAGGAGCACGGCGAACAGGGGGTTGAAAAACCATAGCCCCACCGCGAGCGCGGCGTTGAACAGGAGGAAGATCACGGCGACGGCGATATAGCTCACGAGGTTGCCGCCCGTGACGACGTCGCGCAGTTTGAGTCCTTTGTCCCGATGGATGAGCCACGCCGACAGGAGGGAGAGAAATCCCGAAAAGATCGCCATCGCCACGGCGACGAGCACGCTGTACAGCCGTATGACGGAGAGGAGAAGGACAAAGACGACGATGGTCGCCCACTCCGCGACGGGCACCACGGTGTGCGCGATGAGGAATTTCTTCACCCCGCGGCGGGCGCTCCGCTTGCGCACGGCGAGCCGCGTGGCGAACACGGCGAGAAAGACGCCGAGCGCACAGAACGCGATCGCGACGGCAAGATTGGCGACCGTCCTGCTGCCGAACGCCTTGACGATGGAGAGGAAGCCGTCTCCGAAGCCCTCCGTCGCCACATTCAACGTCTCGAAGAAGCCCTCCACCGTCGCGGTCAGCCAATCGGTCTCGACGATCTGCCGCAAGGCGTCCATGAAATTTCCCCAATCGATCTGCTCGATGGCGTACGCCAAAAACGCGTTCACGTCGGTGGACGAGCTCTCCACGGAGACGCGCAAGAGCTCGGACAGCTCGCCGATCGTCGCCCCGAGATCGTTGAACAGGGCGGTGAGGAAGAAAAATACCGCCGCCAACACAAAGAGATAGACAATGCCCATCGGGACGAACAGATAGACGAGGTTTCGGAAAAAGGTCTTGAATGCGGTCTTGATCATCGGGGGTGCCTCCGTGCGGCGCTCCGCACTTTGTCGGTGAGTTTGAATCAGCGGTCTCCCCCACCCATGGGAGAAACTCCATTACAGTATAGCATATTCGTTCGGGAATGGCAACCCCGAGCGCAAAACGCGCGGAATTTTTTTGCGGAACCGAACGAGCCGCCTGCCCCCTGCTTTGCCGCCCAAGGACCTTTTCGCAAAACCTCGCGCATTTCGCTTGCATTTTTCGGGAAACTCGTTATAATGGAAGAATACGGCGCGACAGTACAGAGAGCGCACGGAGAGATGGCAGAGCGGTCGAATGCGGCGGTCTTGAAAACCGTTGACGGGAAACTGTCCGGGGGTCCGAATCCCTCTCTCTCCGCCACCGAAGGGCACCCAAAAAGGGTGCCCTTTTTGTGTAGCGAAGGAAATCCCTCGCGCATTGACGAAGTTTCTACGTGATCCGTCATGCGGTTCAACACTCAGTGTATTTGGGGGCGGGAGTATTTTTCGAGAAATGCTTGAAAACGCGGGCGAATCGTGATACAATGGACAAAAAGACAGGCGGAAAGGAGCGCGACAATGGGCAAACGGGGCGACCTGAAATTACAGATTCTGCAAAATTATTTTTCCATCGACGGGAAGGTCGCGACGCTGGAACTTGTATACGATACCTTTGCCGAGCTCATCAATCCCAATTTCGGAGATTCCAAGATCGAGAAGCTGAACGACAAGCTCTTTTCGGACATCCGCGAGGCGGTCTCGCTGTTGCCGAGAAAGTTCAAACTCAACCTGAAGATCGTGATCAAAGACTTCGGCGACTACACCGAAACGGAATGCGCGGGCATCATCCGTCAGAACATCTATTTAGCGGCATACAGGACCATCAAGGAGAACCGCCAAAAGCTGTTGAGCGGATGCTCTCTCATCGGCGTCGGCGCGGTCGTCTTGGTGGTGAGCTATCTTCTGCGCCGATACGATCTGTGGTTCGACCTCATCAACATCAGCGGCACGCTCTTCGTGTGGGAGGGCGTGAACATGGCGTTTTTGGAGCGCAGTCTCGAAAACAAGGCGATCCGCCGCCTTTCGAAATCCTTCCGCAACATCTCGATCGAGGGCGCTTAGGCGCGACCTTTTATCCCCATACGAAACGGCGGGACGCAATGCGTCCCGCCGCTCTTATTTTTGATTCGGTCATCGTTTGCTTCCGAGGAAGAAGAGCGCCAGCGTGCCCGCGCCCGAATGGGTGCCGATGACTGCCCCGATCTCGGACATGAAGATCTCCCGCTCGCCGAACGCCGCTTTGACGAGTTTGATCGCATACTCCGCGTCCTCCGCGCAGTCGCCGTGGCTGACGAAGATCGGGTCGTCCGCGCCCAGCGTTGCCGTCTGCTTCATGCGCTCGACGAGCGCCGAAATGGACTTCTTTCTTCCCATCGCCTTCCCGATCGCGACGAGCTTGCCCTCGTCGTCCACGTGGAGCACGGGTTTGATCTGCAACATCGTCCCCACGAACGCCGTGGTCGCCGACACCCGTCCGCCGCGCTTCAAGTGGTAGAGATTGTCCACCGTGAAGAAGTGGCACACGCTCCCTTTGAGGCGTTCGGCGTAGTCGCGCGTCTCCTCGATGGAGGCGCCGCTGTCCGCCTTCTTCACGACATAGTCCACGAGCAATCCTTCGCCGAGCGAGGCGCACAGGCTGTCCACGACGAAGATCTTGCGCGAGGGATACCGTTCGGAGAGCTCCCGCGCCGCGATGACATAGCTCTGGTACGTCCCCGACAGTCCCGAGGAGAAGGAGATGACGAGCACGTCCTCCCCCGCCCTAACGTGCGGTTCCATATGCAGTTTCGCCTGTTCGGGCGAGATCTGGAAGGTCTTGGGCATGGAACCGCCGCGGAGAAGCTCGTAAAAGCGCTTGACCTCGATGGTCTCCCCCTCCTCTCCGCCGTAGGTGACGCCGTCCATCGTAAAGCCCATGGGCACGTGTTCGACGCCGTGCTCTTCATAATAAGCCGCGGGAAGATCGCTCCCGCTGTCCGTCAAAATCGCAAATTGCCGCTTCATTTTGCCCCCGTTGTGCTGAAAATTCATGATGATTGTAGCAAAATTCTTTGCCTTTGTCAACAGCTTTCATCTCAGCGGCGTAAAATTTTTGACGCGGAGGACGCGGAAGGTGACGACGCCCTCCTCTCCCCCCTTCCCCTCCCGAAGGTCGAGCCGCACCTTTCCGTCCGTTTCGAAATACTCCTCCGCGACCCGCTTGAAGTCGGCGATCGCCGCCGCCCGCACCGCGGGGTCCATCTCCGCCTTGTCGCGCAGAAGGAGCGCTTCGAGCCGCTTGTACTCCCGCGATCTCACCGCTTCCGCCTCCCGAAGAGTCCCCTCCTCTCGCCTCCCGCCCCCGCGCACGCCTCGGCGAGCAGGCGGAAGGCGCGCGACCGCTCCGCGACGTTGTCGAAGAAAAATTTGTCCTCCTCGGGGATGACGCCGACGAGCGGGAGACGGAGCGCGGCGGCGAGCTCCTCGGGGCGCAGAATGTCCCCGCGGCGCGCCATGTCCCGCCGCACCAGATTGACGACCAGCCCCACCCGCCCGAAGCGGTAGCTCTGCAACAGCCCCGCCACGCGGTCGGCGTCGCGCATCGCGGAGATGTGCGGCGTGGTGACGAGGAGCGCCTCGTCCGCGCAGGATGCGGCGCGGTGGAAGCCGTCCTCGATGCCGGCGGGACAGTCGATGAGCATGTAATCGAACTGCGGCGCGATGGAATCCAGCACCAGCCGCACCGCCTGCGGGGAGACGTAGCGCTCGGCGATCTTGTTGCTCGAAAGCGCATAGAGGGTGGGATAGCGGGGATGGCGCACGAGCGCCTGCCGCGCGCGGCACCGCCCCTCCACGGCGTCCACCACGTCGTACACGGCGAGGTCCTCCAGCCCGAGCACCACGTCCGCGTTGTTGAGCCCGAAGTCCAAATCGCACACGGCGACGCGCTCCCCCCGCCGCGCGAGCTGGACGGCGAGGTTACAGCAGACCGTCGTCTTGCCGACGCCTCCCTTCCCCGATGTGACGACGATCTTCCTTGCCATGCTCCCTCCGCGCGCGTTTTCGAATAGGATAGCACATCTAAAGGGGCGGATCGCGGCGATGTTTGGCGAAAAACCGCATTCTTTTTCCCCTTCCGCGCGAAAAACGGACAAGGAAAGGGGGCGGAGCGATGCGCCCCGTCCCCTCAGGTCCCGAGAAGTGTTTTGAGATATGCCTCGTATTCCTCTTCGGTGAGCTTTCGAATCTTTTTCTTCTTTGCCATAGGCACCTTCCATGCGTGAACTACACGGAGTATGCCCCTTCCGCGCCCCTTTTATTCGGTGCGGAGCGCAATGACGGGATCCTTCTTCGCCGCCGCCTGCGCGGGGATGAGCCCCGAGATGAGGGTGAGCGCCACCGAGACGCACACCATGATGAACGCCGAGAGCGGCGGGAGCGCCGCGATGCCGGAGATTCCCGTGAGCGAGAAGATGATGAGGTTCACGACAATGGAGAGCAGATAGGTGACCCCGACGCCGATGAGCCCCGCCGCGAGACCGATGATGAAGGTCTCCGCGTTGAAGAGGTTTCGGATGTCGTGCTTGCGCGCGCCGAGCGAGCGCAGGACGCCGATCTCCTTCACGCGTTCGACGACGGACACATAGGTGATGATGCCGATCATGACCGAACTCACGACGAGCGAGATGGAGGTGAACGCCACGAGCACGATGGTGATGACGTTGAGCATCGTCTGCATCATGCCCATGAGCAGTCCCACGCGGTCGGTGTAGGTGATCTTATCCGTCTCCTCTCTCCCCTCCATCGTGTTCCATGCGTCGAGATAGCTCAGAACGTTCTCCTTCGCGTCGAAGTCGGCGGGATAGATAAACACATCGTTTGGCGCGTCGTTGCCGCCCAAAAGGCGCACGATCGTATCGGGCAGATAGGAGACGAAGAGGGTGCCCGCGAGCTTGAACCCGAGCGCGGATTCCACCCTGTCCGCGACGAGCGGTCCGCCGAGCGCCGTGGCGAGCTCCGCCTCCGTAAAGGTGGCGCTGAGGTCGCCGATCTCCTCCATCATTTCGGCGACGATCGCCGCGCCGTTCGCACCGAGCTGAGGCGCGATGAACGACCCGTACGCCGCAAAGAACGCCAGCGCCCCCTCGCGGGAGATCTCATCCCCCGTGAGCGGGAAGGGAAGCCCCATCCCCGTGAACGCCGCGCCCGTCTGCTGTAAAAAGCCCGTGCCGTACGCGGAGGAGAGCCCGAGACGGACGGAGCCGAGGTCGAGCCCCGTGTACTGCGCATTCAGATGGGTGGAGGGAGAACGGTACATGGAGATCTCCTCGGGGTCGAGCTGCATGAGCGTGAGGAGGGATTCGGGCACCCTCGCCTCCTCGCTCTGCACCCACTTCGCGATGGCGCTCTCCTTGTTCACGGAGATATACTTTCGCAGCGCCGCCTCGGTGATGTTGAGCCCGTCCGTGAGACAGCCGTACGTCCGCCCCTCTTTGAGCCGAACGACGGCGGAGATGCGGATGGGGATGCCGAGCTCCTTGCCGCTCTCCGCGGTATTCAGCGCGTCGCGCGAGCCGCTGTACGAGAAGGACTGGTCGGTGAGCTCTCCCGTCTTCTTCTGCGAATAGACGGAATCGTTATAGTAGAGCACATATTGCTTGGCGAGCACGTCCTCGAAGGGGATGAACTCGTGCTGCGCCGTCCCGTTCTCCTCCTTCCCCATGTTGAAGAGGTCCATGAACTTCTTCTCGGGCAGGAAGCCGAGCTGGGCGAGGGTGAGGTCGGTCGCGTCCCGATCGGACCCGACCACGAGCACCGCCTCGTTCTCGTTCTCGGGGAAGTGCATCGTCTCGGGGTCGAGCAGGTCGTACTGCGAACGCACGAACTCGGAATATTCTTCGGACGAGGGATCCTCCGTCCCCGGCATCACGCCGAGGATGTTGCCGAAGAAATCGGCGAACCGCACGAGCGCCGAATACTCGGGCGCGAGCGAGACGAGCTCGTCGGTATAGAACGATTTGAGCTCGGAGAGCGAGAGATTGCGCGTCTCGACGGGAGTCGTCTCCCCCGTCTCGCGGTTGAGCACGCCGCCCACCTCCACCGCGGTGAAGAAATTATCCACGAAGGAGACGCCATAGCCGTATTGGATGGCGGAGATCCAGTCGGGATGCTCCTCTTTGCCCGCTTCGAGGTAGTCGATGTAGGACTCCGAGATGTTGTTGGTGACGGCGATCCCCTGCGCCAGATGGGTGAGGAAGGAATTGACGTACACCCTGTCGCCGATCTCTTGAAGGTCGGGCATGTCGGAGGAGGAAGTCACGTTGGACATGACGGCGTTGAGGTCGAAGGTGGTCTCCGAGATCTCGACGGGATAGTACGAGAGCATATCCTCCTCGGTGCGGCGGATATAGTTGTTGAACCCCGAGGAGAGGGCGAGCACGAGGCAGACCGAAATGATGCCGATGCTCCCCGCGACGGAGGTGATGATCGTGCGCCCCTTCTTGGTGAAGAGGTTCTTCGCCGAGAGCGCGAGGGAGGTGAGAAAGCTCATCTTCGCGCGCGGCTTCTTCGCCCGCTTCTTTCCGCCTTCGGGCGCGGGGACGGCGGGCTGAGAAGAGGCGGCGGGAGCGGGCGCTTCGGTTTCGTCCTCCCCGCCCGAATAGGGATCGCTGTCGTCCTCCACCGTGCCGTCTTTGAGGCGGACGATGCGCGTGGCGTACGCCTGTGCAAGTTCGGGGTTGTGCGTGACCATGATGACGAGCCGCTCGCCCGAGATCTCCTTGATGAGCTCCATCACCTCCACGCTCGTCTTGCTGTCGAGGGCGCCCGTGGGCTCGTCGGCGAGCAGGATGTCGGGATTGTTGACGAGAGCGCGGGCGATCGCGACGCGCTGCATCTGCCCGCCCGAGAGCTGGTTGGGGAGCTTGTTGAGCTCGTTCGCGAGCCCAACCCGCTCGAGCGCCCTGCGGGCGCGCTCGCGGCGCTCCTCCTTCCCCACGCCCGCGATGGTGAGGGTGAGCTCCACGTTGGAGAGCACCGTTTGGTGCGGGATGAGGTTATACGTCTGGAAGATAAAGCCGATGCGGTGGTTGCGGTAGACGTCCCAATCGCGGTCCTTGAAGTCCTTGGTGGACTTCCCCTGAATGACGAGGTCGCCCGTCGTATAGTGGTCGAGCCCGCCGATGATGTTGAGCAGGGTGGTCTTTCCGCAGCCGCTCGCCCCGAGGATGCAGACGAATTCGTTCTTGCGGAATTCGAGGCTCACCCCCTTCAAGGCATGGACGACCCCCGCCGCGATCTTATAGTCCTTTGTGATTCCTGTCAATTTCAACATATCTGTCCTGTCACTCTCCTTAACCTTTGACGACTTCCCGTTTGACGGTCGAGAACACGGAGATGAACTCCCCGTATAATTTCAGAAGGGAGTTGAGCTTGCGCTCCCCGAGCCGTGCGGCGACCTCGTCCATGATCGCATTCGCCTGTCTGCACTGCTCCTCGAAGGCGCCGAGGGCGTGCTCGGAGAGGCGGATATAGGCGATCTTGCGGTCCGTGGGGGACGGCGTGCGCTTGACGATGTCCCTCTCTTCCAGCTTTGTGACGAGCTGGGAGACCGCCGAACGCGTCACGCCCAACCTCCTCGCGAGCTCGGAGGAGATGATCTCGCGCCCCT
Source organism: uncultured Clostridia bacterium (assembly GCA_947587085.1). GTDB lineage: Bacteria > Bacillota > Clostridia > Christensenellales > Borkfalkiaceae > Gallimonas. The sequence continues at coordinate 34,622 of CANPXX010000009.1, forward strand.
TCTCGCTCTCCATGATGACCTCCCTCAGCAGACGGAACTCCGTCCGCGAGAGTTTGGAGGCGCCCGAAAAGAGGTCGAGCCCCTCTATCTCTTTGATAATCTGAAACAACCGCACAAGATGTTCGCTGATTTCCATATCCGTCCTCCCTGACGTTTTTCCAAACACGCATTATTATATTTTCCCATTGCTAACTTGTCAACAAAATGCACGGCTTTCTAAACAAAATTCACAATTTTGTCACCGTCCCCTCTCCCGCGCGGGGAAATAGGAATACAGCGTGCATCTGAGATTCGCATTGTAGAGCACCCGCCGCCTGTCGGGACGCCCGAAGGCGCGCTCCGCGTCGGGGCAGGCGGTGATGAAGGAGCAGTTCCAATCCTGCAAACGGCGGTAGGCGCGGGAGAAATCGCGGTAGAGCGGGAACAGGTCCCCGCGCCCCATGCGCTCACCGTAGGGCGGGTTGGAGACGAGCACGCCGCCGCGCTCCGCCGCCGCAAAGTCCTTCACGTCCGCGCACGAAAAGCGGATATCCTTCTCCACGCCCGCAAAGGCGGCATGCCGCTTGGCGATCGCGACCGCCGCGGGCGAGAGGTCGGAGGCGTAGATGGGTGCGATCTCGCCGCGGTATTCCTCCTCGCGCGCCTCCTCCCGCGCCCTGCCGAGCACGTCGCCCACGCACCTCCACCGCGTGAAGTCGAACTGCCGTTTCCCGCCGGGCGCGATGTTGCGGGCAAAGAGAGCCGCCTCGACGGCGAGCGTCCCGCTCCCGCAGAAGGGATCGGCAAACGCACGGTCGGGGCGGTAATAGCTGTCAAAGACGATCGCGGCGGCGGTCGTCTCGCGGAGGGGCGCCTCATAGGCGAGCACCCGATAGCCGCGGCGGTGCAGACCGTCGCCCGAGCAATCGAGGGTGAGGGTGGCGACGTCCCGATAGAGCGAGACGCCCACCACGGCGCGCTCGCCGCTCTCGTCGAACCGTGCGGCGCCCGTGCGCTCCGCGAGGCGGGAGAGAATCGCCTTCTTCACCACCCCGCCCGTCGCCTTTATCGCCATGAGCGCGCTCTCCGCGCACTTGCCGTCCATGCGGATGGCGGCGTGCGGCGTGAGAAATTCCTCCCACGGGAGGGCGCGCGCCCCCTCGAAGAGCTCCTCGAAGGTGCGGGCGGGGAACTCCCCCACCCCGACGAGGACGCGCTCCCCCGTGCGGAGGCGTACGTTGAGACGGGCGACGTCGGACCAGTCGCCCTCGAGAAGCGCCCTGCCGCGGAGACAGGGCGCCGAAGGATATCCGAGGCGGGAGAGCTCGCGTTTGAGCGTGGACTCCAGCCCGTATGCGACGGGAATGAGAAGGCGCATCTATTCCTCCGTCTCGTCCACGGACTCGGGCTGTTCGGGTTCGGGGATGAAGGGGTGCAGGGGGGAGGTGACGGGCGTCATGTCGTACTTGTCGTCGATGTCGCCGCCCAAGATCTCCTCGATCATGTCCTCCCGCGTGATGAGCCCGAGGGCGTTCCCCTCCGAGCCCACGATCGCCATGTGTTCGCGCATGGACTGCATGCGCTTCATGAGCACGGACACCTTCTCGTCCGTCGTCGTGTACGACACGGGGCGGATGATGTTGGCGAAATCCCGTCTGCCCGCGAGGAGATTCTCATAGAAATCGGCGCGGTACAACACCCCGATGATGTTCTGCTTGGTCCCCTTGTAGACGGGGATGCGCGAGAAGTTCGTCTCGCGGAAGATTTTGTACACGAGGCGGGAATTGTCGCGCACCTCCGCGAGGATGACGCGGTCGAGCGGGATCATGCACGAGCCGACGTGCAGATCGTCGTAGCGGAGGGAGCGGGTGATGAGGTCGTGCTCCGTTTCGTTGAGCACCCCCTCCTCCTTGACGTCGGAGACGATCATCTTGAATTCTTCCTCGGTGATCTTCTTTTTCTTCTTGTTGAAGCCGAACACGAGGAACACGAGCCGCTTCCACCCCGCGAACACGAAATTGAGGGGAAGGAAGAGATAGGTGCAGACGAGGAGCGGATACGCCATGGCGCAGGCAAAGCGCTCGGGCGCCTCCTTGGCGAGCGTCTTGGGCGTGATCTCGCCAAAGATGAGGATGGCGACGGTGAGAAGAATGGTCGAGAGAGTGGGACCGAGGTCCTCCCCCGCGAGCCGCGTAAAGATGATGGTGGAGATGGTCGCCGCCACGATATTGACGATGTTGTTCCCGATGAGGAGGGTCGTGAGGACTTTGTTGTAGTCCTCGCTCATGCGGAGCACGACGCGCGCCGAGCGCTTCTTCGCCGCATACCGCCTCATGCGGACGGTGCTGAAGCTCGTGTATGCGGTCTCCGTTGCCGAGAAGCAACCGGAGAGGAACACGAGTACGATGAGGGCAATCAACAGACCTATGTCCGTACTGTCCATGTAAAAACAATTACCTCCGTTCGGCTTGTCGCCGTTTCTTCTTTTTATTTATCGCGGGTCACAGCCCGTCGGGGCGAAACATCATATGCAGCAGCCCCTCGAGCCCGTGATTCCAAACCGTAAAATCGTGCCCGAGCCCCGCGAGCGTCTCGGCACGGAAGCGCTTCACACGGTCGCCCGCGCACGCCTCGAACCCCTCCGTGAGCATGCGGAAGGTGGGATAGGAGATAAGATCGCGGTCGCCGCAGACGGTGTAGAATCCCTCGAGGGAATACCCGCTCCCGCGCACGGCGACCCCCGCGAGCGCGCCGCACACGGTGGTGGGCGCACACGAGAACCCGCCGATCCAGCCAAAGAGATCGAGGGAGCGGACGCCGAAATTGACCGCCTGCATCCCGCCCATCGAGAGCCCCGCGAGCGCGCGCAACTCCCGCCGCCGCGTGAGGGAAAACGCCCTCTCCGCGGCGGGGAGAAGGTCGCCGCGCAGCTCCTCCCGGAAGCGGTAGAAGCCGCGCACGTTGGGGAGGTCCCCGATGAAGGAGCCGCTCACCGCCGAAGCGGTGCGGTCGGCAAACTGCGGGCAGGTGCGCCCGTTGGGAAAGAGCGCGACGACGGGATGACCCTCCCGCGCCGCGTCATCCAAAATTTCTTTGCAACGGCTCGGACCCGCAACGTCGGGATAGAGCCATTCGCGCTCGTCGCCGCCGATGCCGTGCAGGAGGACGAGGAGCGGATATTCCCCCGCGCCATAGCCGTCGGGGAGATAGACGAGCGCCCGCTTCTGCGGCGCGCCCTCGATCGAGCGGGCGCGGTAGCTCAGCTCCGCGATCTCACTCGGCATGACGTTTTCTCGAAAACCGCATGAGCACGATCTTCTCCCCCGACACCTTTCCGCGCGATACGAGGTGCGGACGGGAAGGCGCGGGCGGCTCGGGCGCGCTCGCTTCGGCGGCGGGCTCGGGCGAGGGCTCTAAGGCGGGCGCGGGCGGTACGACCTCCGAGACTTCGGGTGCAGAGGTTACGACAGGTTCGACAGGAACGACAGGTTCGGCGGGAACGACTGGCGCGGCGGGCACAGGCTCCTCCGCGGACGGCACAGGCACGGGCTTTTCCTTCGGCGGGGCGATCGGTCCCGCGGGACGGCGGAGGGGCGCGGGGCGGGCACGGAGCCGTTCCCGTGCCGTCTGCCGAGCGGCGCGGGTGAGCACATCCGTTCCCTCTCCCCATCCGTCCGTGGAGCGCGGCAGGGGCGGCTCGGGCAAAAATCCCTCCGCGGGAGGGAGCTCGGTCGCGGCATACATTTCATAGGCGGCGGCGCACGGAAATTCTCCGTCGCGGTAACAGAAGATACAGCGCGCGTACTTCCCGCACACGTCCTCCCGAAGCACCCGCTCCGCCTTCTTCTTCTCGTTGTCGAGGTATTTTTGCAACTGTTCGCGCGTCATATCCGCCTCCGTTCCTCTATTATACGATATTTTTCGGAGATTTACAAGATGTTACACGAATAATTTTATCATTTTCCCGACTCTTGCAGATATTCCTTTGCCGAATACGCCGCGACGAGCCCTTCCCCCGCCGCCTTGATGTACTGATAGGGGCGCCCCGTGACGTCCCCCGCCGCAAAGAGTCCTTTGAGATTGGTGCGCATCGCGCGGTCCACCGCGACGTGCCCGTCCTCCACCGCCAGCCCGCCGACGAGCGCCTCGGGCGGCGCCGAATTTTTGAGGAGGAACACGCCGTCCGTCTCCAACGGACCCGCCTTCGTCACGACGCGCTCCACCCGTTCCCTTCCCTCGACCGCGACGGGGACGTCCGTCCGCACCGAGATGTTGCCGCCCGCAAGGGTGGGCGCGGGATACAGGCAGAAACAGACGACCTTAGAGGCGAACGAAGCGAGATACCGCGCCTCCTCCTCGTACTTAGGCGAGGAGAGCACGACGGCGATGCGCTTGCCTTTGTAGAGGGCGCCGTCGCACACGGCGCAGTAGCTTAATCCCCGTCCGAGAAATTCGCGCTCGCCGCGGAGCGAGCCCTTCGTCTCCACGCCCACCGCCAGAATGACCGCCTTGGCGGAAAAGGTCGTCTCCCCCTGCGTCAGAAGATACCCTCCCTTCACGCCATAGACGCCGTCGATTCGCGCCTCGGTGAGGTCGATCCCCTCCTCCGCGCGCTGCGCTTCGAGGCGGGCAGCGAGCTCCGCCCCGCTCCCCGAAAAGGCGGGGAAGTTGCGCACCCGCTCGGCAAGACGCACCTTGTCGCCGAAGCCGCGTTCGCCCAGCCAAAGACAGTCCATGTTCAGATTGTGCGCCGCGAGCGCCGCGGCGTATCCCGCCACGCCCGCGCCCACGATTGCAAGTTCATACGTTTTCATATCCATAGTTTGTTCGGTTTTCGGCGTTCCGTGCGCCGAGAGAGACCGCTCTTGTTCCGCATTGTACCATATCTTCGGAAAAAATGCAAGGGCGCCCGCGGATGAACGGGGCACCTCCAAAAAATTTTCCTCAAAACGCGGCGAAAACGGTTGCAATTTTATCTTCTTTCGTGTAAAATAGCAACTGTCTTTGCAGAGATGTCTGAGTGGCTTAAGGAGCACGATTGGAAATCGTGTGATGGTGGTGAATCATCCGGAGGTTCGAATCCTCTTCTCTGCGCCAATGGTGATAGCGTTTGAACACCGAAAATGTGTTCAAACGCTGTTTTCATTTCTTCAAGTCTGACGTTCTCGACCTCTGCCGCGTTCCCCAAACGGAAATGCGCCGTGATATAGC
>CANPXX010000010.1 GCA_947587085.1 uncultured Clostridia bacterium
GACCAAGAGGTCGTGGGTTCAAATCCCGTCGCCTCGACCAAAACTCGGTCCACCCGTTTGGGTGGACCGAGTTTTGTATGAACGAATCCGCGACGGGATTTGAGGGTGGAGACGCGAGCGGGAGCGAGCGGTTTGCGGTCGAAATGAAGGGTTACAGATAGGTTTGCCGCAAACTGCACAGCACAGTGTGCTGTGCATCGGGGCGCGCCGCCAAAGGCGCAAATCCCGTCGCCTCGACCAAAACTCGGTCCACCCGTTTGGGTGGACCGAGTTTTGTGTAGCGGGGTGTGCCCACGACCTCTTACGGCACGAACCAAGAAAATAAAAGGGCTCCCGAAAAATATTGCGGAGCAAGATTTTTTGGGAAGAGGAGAAGCCGCCGCCAGGAGGAGCTTTTCGCAAGAAAAGCGTGAGACGGCGGCGAGCTTCGACGAGGGACCAAGAGGCGTGGGTTCGACCGTCGCCTCGACCAAAACAGGGCATGGACTTTTGTCCATGCCTTGTTTTGTATGAACGAATCCGCGACGGGATTTGAGGGTGGAGACGCGAGCGAGAGCGAGCGGTTTGCGGTCGAAATGAAGGGTTACAGACAGGTTTGCCGCAAACTGCACAGCACAGTGTGCTGTGCATCGGGGCGCGCCGCCAAAGGCGCAAATCCCGTCGCCTCGACCAAAACAGGGCATGGACTTTTGTCCATGCCCTGTTTTGTATGAACGAATCCGCGGCGGGAATTTGGAGCGGAGGCGCGAGGCGGCGTCCGAACGGTTGACAGCGCGGCGGTCGGTGAATATAATAAGACATATGGTCACGACCTGTCTCCGCGTGACGGCGCCCTCTGCGGCGGAGGGCTTCCGAATCGCGCACATCTCCGATTTTCACAACGCCGATCTCGCGGAGGAGACGCTCTCCGCGCTCCGCGGCTTGGCGCCCGACGTCATCGCCGTCACGGGGGACCTCATCGACAAGCGCCGTCCGGGCATGGAACACGCCCTCGCCCTCATGCGGGGAGCGGCGGACCTCGCGCCCGTCTTTTTCTGTACGGGCAACCACGAGGCGGTCTCGCCGCAGTTTCCCGAGCTCGCCGCCCGTCTCGGGGAGATGGGCGTGCGCACGCTTCGGGATGAGCGTGTGCCCCTTCCCAACGGGCTCCTCCTCATCGGGTTGGACGACCCCAAGTTCCGCCGCCCCGGCGTCGGCACGAAGGAGGCGCTTCCGCTCGTCGAAGAGACGCTCAAACGTCTGCTCGACGGGGCGGAGGGATACACCGTTCTCCTGTCCCATCATCCCGAATATCTGCCCGCATACCGCGCGGCGGGGGTGCGGCTGGTGCTCGCGGGGCACGCGCACGGCGGGCAATGGCGGTTGCCCATGGGGGTGTATGCGCCCGGGCAGGGACTCTTCCCGCGCTATACGGCGGGGCTGTACCGCAGGGGGGAGACGGCGCTCGCGGTGAGCCGCGGCATCGGCAACAGCGCCTGCCCGCTCCGTCTCTTCGACCCGCCGGAGGTGGTCGGCGTCATTCTTTCGCAGAGAGGGAAAGAAGGAAGGATATCCTGCACAAAATAATTTCGGGAACTTTCCCCAAAACGCGTGACAAACGCGCGTCGGACTTGATATAATGGCAAGCGGAGGACCCGCGGCGAAGAGGGGACAAGCGAAGGAAAAGGAAAGAGAGCTATGAGCGCAATGGACATCATAACCGTCGTCATGCTGCTGTTGGGCGGGATGGGGACCTTCCTCATCGGGATGAAGTTCCTCTCGGACAACATGACCCGCCTCGCGCACGGTAAGCTGAAAACCATGCTCAACAAGACGGCGAAGAGCCGCTTTGCGGGCGTCGGCATCGGCGCGGCGGTCACCGTCATGGGGCAGAGCTCGGCGTTTACCACGGTCATGGTCGTGGGTCTCGTCAACGCGGGCGTCATGTCCCTCTTTCAGGCGACCGCCATCATCATGGGCGCGAACATCGGCACCACGCTCAACGCGTGGGTGATCGCGCTGGGCGGCTCGGAGATCACCGTGTTCTTCCTCTGCCTCGCGGCGGTCGGCGTGTTCATGACGATGTTCTCCCGTAGCGAGAAGGTGAAGTCGGCGGGCAACGTCGTCGCCTCCTTCGGGCTCATCTTCCTCGGGCTGAAAACGATGTCGGGGGCGCTCACCTTCGACGAGGGGAGCGAGGCGTACGCCATCGTATCGGGGGCGCTCCGTTCCATCCGAGATCCCTTCCTTCTGCTCCTCATCGGAATCGCGATCACCGCCCTCGTGCAGTCCTCGACCGCGGTCAACGCCATCATCCTCACCATGGTCGCTTCGGGGCTCGTCATCGGCTCGGGCGGCAATTCGGCGCTCTACATCATCATCGGCTCCAATATCGGAACGTGCGTGACGGCGCTCATCTCGTCGCTCGGCGCCTCTTCCAACGCCAAGCGCGCGGCGCTCATCCACTTCATGTTCAACCTCTTCGGGGCGGCTCTGTTCATGATCATCCTCGTCCCGTGGAGCGGCTTTTCGGACATGGTGCTCAAACAGATCTTCCCCGACGATTTCACGGTGCTCAACGGACCCGCGCTCCAGATCGCCCTCTTCCATACCCTCTTCAACGTGGTGAACGCCCTCCTCTTCTTGCCCTTCGTGAAGGGCTTCGTGTGGATCGCCACCCACCTCGTCCCCGACAAGAAGGCGAAGGAGGAGCAGAGCGTGCTCTTCGCCGACCTCGACGACCGCCTTCTCCGCTCGCCCTCCGTCGCGCTCGGGCATCTCTACCAAGAGACGGGCAAGATGTTCTCCTTCGCGGTGGACACGCTCACCACTTCGGTGGAGGCGTTCAGCCGCAAAGATACGTCGGCGGCTGCCGCGGTCGCCGCGCACAACGAGGAGCTCGCCGCCGCCAACCGCAAGGCGATCTCCTACCTCGTGAAGCTCTCCACCGCCTCCCTCGTGACGGAGGACGAAAAGACGGTGTCCAGCCTCCACTATGTGCTCAACGACATCATGAGAATCGGCGAGCTCGCCGACAACGTCACCAAATACACCTATCACTATGTGCAGGACAACCTCGAGTTCTCGGGGGAGTTCCTCGGCATGATCGGCTCGATGTACGACAATCTGAAAAAGCTGTACGTGGTCAGCCTCGCCACCTTCCTCTACCGCGACAGGTCGGGGCTTGCGGAGGTGGACAAGCTCGAGGACGAGATCGACAGGGAGAGGCGGGAGCTCATCGACCGCCACATCGCACGGCTCAACGAGGGGAAGTGCCAGCCGCAAAATTCGGGGGTGTTCATCAATCTCGTCGGGAACCTCGAGCGCGCGGCGGATCACATCACCTATATCGCCCATTCCATCGGATGAAAAAAATTCGGAAAAAATCTCCGCAGGCTCTTTCCCCGCGGAGGTTTTCATGATATAATAGACGGGAAAGGCGCCGCAGGGCGCATGGAGGAAGCAGCATGAAGATCAAAATGACGAAAGAGGGGCAGGTCCCTGTCAAAGAGGGGGGCGTCGGGCTCTTCTTCGAGGACCTCAATTACGACCTCGACGGGGGACTGTTCGCGGAGATGCTCGAAAACCGAAACTTCGAAGCGAAGGACGTCTGGGGCGAATGGGATCGCTACGTCGTCGATCACGACGGGGGATACGGCTGGACGGTCTATCCCGAGGGTGCGAAGGCGGTGTTGAAGATCAAGACGGACCGCCCGCTCTTTGCCGAGAATCCGCACTATATGCGGCTGGTCGCCGAAGAGGACGGCGCGGGCATGCGCAACAAGGCGTACGACGGCGTCTATGTGAAGAAGGGCGGGGAGTACAAGCTCTCCTTCTATGCGCGCTCGTACGACTACCATGAGCACGCCGTCGTGGGCGTGTACAAGGCGGGCAAGCCCGTATTCGAAAAGAAGGTGAAATTGCAGGCGGACGGCAAGTGGCACCGCTATGCCTTCCGCGTGAAGTGCAAGGCGGACGCCGACCGCGCGGACTTCTGCTTCCGCCTCGCCAAGGCGGGCATGATCCATGTGGATTGCTTCTCCCTGATGCCGACGGACGCCGTGCTCGGCGTGTTCCGCCGCGACCTCGTGGAGCTCATGGAGGCGTTGAAGCCCGGCTTCCTCCGCTTCCCCGGCGGGTGCGTGGTGGAGGGGAACAGCCTCGCCAACCGCTATCTCTGGAAGGAGAGCATCGGACAGCCCGAACGCCGCCGCCACAATTGGAACCGCTGGGCGGTGCACGCGACCTGTCCCGAGAACAACTTCCGCACCGACTTCTCGCACTACGGGCAGACGCTGGGGGTGGGGTACTATGAGTATTTCCTGCTGTGCGAATATCTCGGCGCCAAGCCGCTGCCCGTTCTGAGCGTGGGCATCGCCTGCCAATACATGTCCACCGAATTCGTGCCCCTCGGCGATCCCGAGCTCGAAACGTATATTCAGGACGCGCTCGACCTCATCGAGTTCGCGAATGGCGGCACCGACACCATGTGGGGCAGAATCCGCGCGGAGCTCGGGCACCCCGAGCCCTTCAAGCTCGAATACCTCGGCGTCGGGAACGAGCAGTGGGAGGATTCCCCCGTGAGCAAGAAGAGCGGGGAGCGCGAGCCCAACGAGTTCTACAAGCGCTTCGAGCTGTTCGAACGCCGCATCCACGAGCGGCATCCCGAGATCAAGATCGTCGGGACGGTGGGACCTACCATGGAGACGCCCACCTATGAGAGCGCGTGGAAGTGGACGCGCGAGAGGCTCGCCCAAAACCCCGATTTCGTGTACTGTTCGGACGAGCATTTCTACGTCTCCCCCGCATGGCTGTATGAACATGTGAACGTGTACGATTCCTATCCGCGCGGACCGCTCGTCTATGCGGGCGAATACGCGGCGCACGTGCCCGGCTCGGGTTGCGCGCTCTTCAACGCGCCGCAGGCGAACTGCTGGGAGGGGGCGCTCGCGGAGGCGGCGTTCATGACGGGCATGGAGCGCAACGCCGACGTCGTCGTGATGAAGAGCTATGCGCCCCTCTTCGGGCGGCTCGGCTATACCGAGTGGAGTCCCGATATGATCTGGTTCGACGGCAAATCGGCATACGCCACGGCGAACTACTATGTGCAGATGCTGTACAGCCTCTATACGGGGGACGTCTCCTTCCGCACCACGACGGACGAGGAGGGGACGTACGCCTCCGCGACCGAGCGCGACGGCTTCACCTTCGTGAAGGTGGTCAATTCGACCGACCGCGAGACGGAGGCGGAGGTGGAGGCGGATTTCGAGTTCGGTGAACTCACCCGCATCATCCGCCTCGAGGGGGAGATGGGCGACTACAACACCCTCGAAGAGCCGAATAAGATCGTGCCCGAGGAGATCGCGCCCGTCACGCCGCATGCGGCGGTCCTCCCGCCCCGCAGTTTCAGCGTGCTCGTGTTCCGCAAGTGAGCGTTCCGCCGCCCGCGCTTCGGCGCGGGCGCACTTTGGGCGCCGCCCGCGAAATTTTTCGCGGGCGGCGCGCGCTTTTACTTTACAAGTCGGGAGCGATTTATTATAATAATTCCGATATGATACGCTTGGCGGAAGATTGGAATGACTTCGAAGTGCTCGCGACGGGCGACGGCTATAAGCTGGAACGGTGGGGGGAGGTCAAGCTCCTCCGCCCCGACCCGCAGGCGATCTGGGGGGCACAGCGCGACCTCTTCGCCGAGCCCGGCCTCGACGCCGTGTACAGGCGGAGCGAACGGGGCGGCGGCGCGTGGGAATACAGGCGCCCCTTGCCCGAGAGCTGGGAGATAGGCTATAAGGAGCTCCGCTTCAAGGTGAAGCCGATGGGCTTCAAGCACACGGGGCTCTTCCCCGAACAGGCGGTGAATTGGGAACGCACGGCGGCGCTCGTCCGCGCGGCGGGGCGCCCCGTCAAGGTGCTCAACCTCTTTGCCTACACGGGCGGCGCGACGGTGGCGCTCGCCAAGGCGGGGGCGGAGGTCGTGCACGTGGACGCCGCCAAGGGGATGGTGGAGCGCGCGGGCGAGAACGCCCGCCTCTCGGGCATCGCGAACGGCATCCGCTATATCGTGGACGACTGCAAAAAATTCGTCTTGCGCGAACTCCGCCGCGGCAACCGCTACGACGCCGTGGTGATGGACCCGCCCTCCTACGGACGGGGACCGGGCGGCGAGATGTGGAAGATCGAGACCGAGCTCTATCCCTTCGTCAAGCTGTGCTTCGGGCTCCTCTCCGAAAGGCCGCTCTTCTTTCTCATCAACAGCTATACGACGGGGTTACAGCCCGCCGTGCTCTCCAACCTCCTCACGCTCTGCCGCGGCGGCAGGAAGGGAAGGGTGGAGGCATACGAGGTGGGGCTCCCCACCCGAGAAAATATTCCGCTCCCGTGCGGCGCAGGAGGTATCTTTATCCATGAATGAGGAAGCGCCCGTCGTCCTCTATGAGGACAACCACATCATCGTTGCGTTGAAGCCGCAGAATCTCGCCTCCTGTCCCGACGACAGCAAGGACGAGAATCTTCTCGACCTTCTCAAAGGCTACATCAAGGAGAAGTATGGGAAGCAGGGCAACGTGTACCTCGGGCTCGTGCACAGGCTGGACCGCCCCACGGGCGGCGTGATGGTGTTCGCCCGCACGAGCAAGGCGGCGGCGCGCCTCGCCGCGCAGATGAAGGCGGGGGATTTCGAAAAGAAGTATCTCGCCGTCTTAAACGGCGCCCCCCACGAGGAGAGCGGGAGGCTCACCAATTGGCTCAAAAAGAACACCGTGAACAACACCGTCTATCTCTGCCCGCAGGGCACCGACGGCGCCAAGCTCGCCGTCCTCGACTATGCCGTCCGCGAGACGAAGGGCGGGCTCGCGCTCGCAGAGATCGAGCTCCACACGGGGCGGAGCCACCAGATCCGCGTGCAGATGGCGGGCATCGCGCACCCCGTGTTCGGCGACCTCCGCTACGGCGGGGAGCGGGCGCAGAAGGGCAAGCTCGCGCTCTGGGCGTATTCGCTCTCCTTCACCCATCCCGTCCTCAAAGAGCGGATGCGCTTTCTCTCCGAACCGCCCGCCGACGAGGCTCCGTGGAGCCGTTTCGACGTCTCTTCCCTCGTCCGTCCCGTGTAAATCGCCCGAAAATTTTATTTTCTTGCAAAAGCGGGCGGATACCGCTTGACGGAAAAAAATTTTTCGTGTACAATAAATAGGATATTTCGAAAATTACGAGGCGGATCTATTCCGCCATGGAGCAGGGTCCATGAGTAAAGTCAAACTTCGTTTTCTCACGCTCGCATCGCTCGCGGTGCTCTTCGTGCTGGCGCTCGGCTTGGCGTTCGCCGCGCTTCCCGCCGCAAGGAGGGCGGACGCGGCGACGACGTATTCTCCCACCTCCGTGTTCTCTTCGGGCACGGGCGGCGAGGTAGGCGCCTCCGAGGCGGGCGAGGGGGAGACCTCCTATCTCTCCTTCACGATGCGCGACGGCGGCAAGGTGTATTACCGCCGCGACCTCGCGCTCAAATGGTACACGGCGGCGGACGAGACGGACGGAACGCTCGCCAATCCAGGCGTGGCGCGCTACTATTCGATGACGTTCGCCTTCCCGTCTGTTGTGTTCGAGAAGTTCACGCTCACCTTCGAGGGGAGCGAGGAGAACGTCACGGAGGACGGCATCACGCGCAACAGCATCGTATTCGAGCGCGTGACGGAGGGCGTCAAGGTCTCCGTGCGCAACGCCTATTTCGATGAAGAGGGCGACGAACAGCCCGAATCCTTCACCGTCGCTTCGGCGGCGGGCGCGGACATCACGCTCGCGCTCGGCGAAACCGGGGAGACGGCGGCGGGCGAATTTGCCGTCACCGTCACCGTCGGCTCCGAAGCGCATGCCTTCGAGACGCGCTTCGCCAACATCGGCGGATATTTCCTCGAATACCGCTCCTCCGCGTCGAGCACGCCCTCCACGCCCATCACCTTCGAGGCAGAGCTCCCCGAAGGCACGGACAGCGCCACGCAGACGGTGCTCATGAAGGCGCTCAACGGGCAGACCTTCGAGCTCACCGACGGCAAGGTGCAGGACAACGCGGCGCCCGTGCTCGTCCTCGGCGAGAAGGTGTACTCCTTCCGCCTCGGACAGCGGTTCAGCCTCTCGTACGAGGCGATCGACGTCTGCGACGACAGCGTGAGCACCGACCGCAAATATTACATGCTCCAATACGATGAAGCGGGTGCGCCCGTCAAACCCAACGAAGAGGACGACTCCAACTATCAGACCCTCCTCACGACCACCTATTTCATGCCCTCCTCGGAGGGGGACAGCGAGGACGAGACGGCGCACGTCTCCATCCGCTTCGACCTCGACGACGGCACGGAGAGCAAGACCAAGGTTTATCTCACATGGTACGCGGCGACCGACGCGGGACGCACCGTGGTGGAGAGCGTGGGCGAGGGGGACGCGAAGTTCGACTACTTCCTTCTCGACCGCGAGGTGCGCCGCCCCTCCTACATGGGCGTGACGGCGGACGAGACGACCAAGACCAACATCGCCTCTCCCGAAGCCGTCGCGGCGGCGGAGGAATACCAGAAGCGCCTCGAAGAGGTCGCGGAAGAGGTGAGTGCGGGCGACGGCGCCTATCTCTATCTTCCCTCCCTCCGCGGACTCGTCGCGAGCGACGGCACCGATTACAGAAATCTCCGTTTCAGCGTCTACTACTACAAGCCGCAGGGCACGAGCGCGTCGAGCGCGACCTCGCTCCGCTACAACAGCCTCCGCATCGAGGTGGACCAATACGGCGGCGGTGGCGGCGGCATGGACGACGAATACAAATTCCGCGTGCTCGTCTCCGACGCCGACAGCAACGCGATGCAGTACTACGATGAGGACGGCGAGCTCGTCGATGTGACTTCGAGCAACATCTGGGACATCGAGGGCATCCCCGAATTCCACTTCCATGTGGACTACACGGGACCCCGCATCGAGGACCCGGGCGTGCAGTCGGAGGGCTACCGCGACCAGACCTATTCGGTGAGCAGTTTCGACATCATCGCCCTCGACGGCTACAAGGCGCAATATACGCTGTACCGCTTCGACGAGAGCAAGCTCCCCGAGGACGTCAACGTGCCCGAATACAACGACTTCGTGGAGAACGCCGCGAAGTACGCGGAGACGTATGCGGATTGCCTCGACGAGATCAATGTGTTCAACGCGGACATCGCCGAAACGGACGACGAGTGGGACAGAACGGACAACGCCTATCGCTGGAATCCCGATTCCTCCCTCTCCTTCGTGCCGCAGGAACGCGCCCTGTACCTCGTGAAGGTGGTCGTCACCGACGCGTGGTTCGTGGACACCACGGAGGTCTCCTATCAGGTCATCAACGTGCGCAATCCCTTCGATACGACGCCCGGCGAGAGCAGATGGTTGCAGAACAACATCCTCGCCATCGTGCTGTTCTCCATCTCCGCCGCGCTCCTCGTGGCGATCGTGATCCTCTTCGTCATCAAGCCTTCGGACAAGACCGTCGAGGATGTGGATCTCGAGAAGCTCAAGGGAGGAAAGAAGCACGGAAAGAAGAACGAGAAATGATTAGACGGTCCGGCGTTTTGCCGGACCGTTTCGTATAATCCTCCCGCCTCTGCGCAAACTGCGCTTAGGAGGGAAACACAATGGTCATTGTCAACCTGATCTCTTATATCCTCGTGCTCGTGGGGGCGCTGAATTGGGGGATGTTCGGCATCTTCGATTTCAACCTCGTCTCCGCGATCTTCATGGGTCCCCGCGCCGTGGGCGCCGTCATCGTGTATTCGCTGATCGCCGTCGCCGCGCTGTGGCTCATCATTTCCCCCTTCATCACGCACGGCGTGTTGAAGTTGCAGGGAAACAGAACGGTGAAAGAGACCAACCGTACTTGAAGAGGGCGGAGCGATGAGCTCCGTCTTTTCTTTTAATTTTGCGAAAAAGGTTTCGCGAAATTCTTCATGGAATAGCCACGCGCGATGCGTTTCAAAATGTCATGTTGAGCCGCCCGCACGTTCCAATTTGTCATGTTGAGCCGAGAGCCCACGTCCAGCGGACGTGGGCTCGCGTGTCGAAACATCTCTACCGCATTATTACAATAAGGTAGAGATGCCTCGACTACGCTCGGCATGACAGTATAGAATGCTCCGCGCTTCACGTTCGCGCCGCGCGTGTTCTTATAATGCGGGCAAAGAATTTCGCGACGGAAATTAGATTTTTTGGGAAACATGTTTGGGACTCTTTGTCGCTTGCTCCGACAACAAGCGCGGATGAGCCGCGCAAATTGGGGCGCGCTCCGCAAAATGCGATTTTGCTCCGCGCGAGTTATTAGAATGGAGGGGCGCTTCTATTCTGTCATGTTGCCCCGCACGCACGTTCTTCTATTATGTCATGTTGAGCCGAGAGCCCACGTCCAGCGGACGTGGGCTCTCGAGTCGAAACATCTTTACCGCATTATTACAATAAGGTAGAGATGCCTCGACTACGCTCGGCATGACATTTGAGAGTGTGCCGCGCTTGGTCTACAATAGAAGCCTCGCGCGGGTCATGACATTTGAGAATGCTTCACTACTTTGCGAAGTGCCGCGTGGAATAAAGAGGCGCATGGGGGCGTGCATGTGGGGAGAGAAGGGGGTGCGGGGCGGGGGAGGGGAATAAACGGCGGAGGAGGCGCATTTTTTATACCATGAACCTCTGCGAACTCAAACGGGGCGAGCGCGCCGTCGTGCTCAAAGTTGAACTTCCGCCGCCCATCCGCGAGCGGCTTTGCGCCCTCCGCATCTATGCGGGCGCAAAGCTCGTCCTCCTCAAAACGTCGCTCTTCCGCCGCACCTTCGTGGTACAGGCGGGGAGCTCCAAGGTGGCGCTCCGCCGCGAGATCGCCGCGGGCGTGCGGGTGTGGCGCACGTGAGCGTGCTCCTCGTCGGCAATCCCAACGCGGGCAAGAGCACCCTCTTCAACCGTCTGACGCGCGGGCATGCGCGGGTGGGGAATTGGCACGGCGTGACGGTGGGGGCGCTCGAGGGGGAAGCGAAGCTCGCGGGGCGGCGCGTCAAGATCGTGGACCTTCCCGGAATCTATTCGGCGAAGGGGGTGAGCATGGAGGAGAAGCTCGCCTGTGACTATCTCGAAGCGCATCCCGCGGACGCGCTCCTCTTCGTTGCGGAGTGCGAGACCTTTCCGCGCGTCCTGCCCCTCGCCGCGGCGCTGACGGCAGGCGGGCGGAGGGCGGGAATCGCGCTCACCAAGCGCAGGCGGTTCGGGCGGTTGGGCGGACAGATCGACCCGTCCGCGCTCGGGAGTCGCCTCGGCGTGCCCGTGTTCTTCGCCGAGTCGCGCGACCTCGGGCGGCACATCTCAGACATTCTCGACGCGCCGCCCCGCGCCATTCCCCGCGTCCCGCTCTCCGATGCGCTCTACCGCCCCGTGCGCGAGGGACTCTCCCGCGCCGATTCCCTGCTTCTTAACGGCGCCTTCGGCATTCCCTTCTTCTTTTTGCTCCTTCTCGCCGCCTTCTTCGTCACCTTTGCCGAGGGGATGCCGGGGGCGCTCATGAAGGAGGGGGTCGAGCGGCTGTTCACCGACGTGCTCGGCGGCTATGCCCGCCGCATTGCGTCGCCCGTCGTGCGGAGCCTCCTTGCGGACGGACTTCTCCCCGGACTCGGGAGCGTGCTGAGCATCCTCCCGCAGATCATGCTCCTCTATCTCGCCCTCATCCTGCTCGAGGAGAGCGGGCTCTTTTCGCGCTTCGCCATCCTCACGGACGGACTGTTCTCCCGCCTCGGGCTAAACGGCAGGGCGGCGTTCTCCCTCCTCATGGGCTTCGGCTGTACCGCCGCCGCCATCCTGACCACGCGCGGGCTGGACGACAAGCGGATGCAGAGGCGGGTCATCCTGTGCCTTCCGTACATCTCTTGCAGCGCCAAATTGCCCGTCTACCTTGCGCTCTCCGCCTCCCTCTTTCCCGAACCCTTCCTCGCCGTGGCGGGGATGTACGCGCTCGGCGTCGCGATGTCCTTTCTCGTCGCCCTCCTCCTGAAGGGGGCGCCGCCGCCCTTCGTGCTCGAACTCGCCCCGCTGCAACTTCCGCGCCCGCTTTTCGTCGCAAAATCCTTGCTCTTTCAGCTCAAACAGTTTATAATAAAGGTGGCGACGGTCATTCTCGCCTTTTTCCTCGCCTCGTGGCTGCTCTCTTCCTTCGACTTCTCCTTCCGCCTCGTCGCGGCGGAGGGGAGCATGCTCGCCGCGGTCTGCGGGGGATTGGGCTTTCTGTTCGCGCCCGCGGGCATGAACGATTGGAGAATCACCTATGCGGCGCTGTCGGGGCTCATCGCCAAGGAGAACGTGGCGGGAGCGATCGCCATGTTCTACGGCGCCTTTCCGTACGGTCGGGCGAGCGCCTTCGCCTTTGCCGTATTCATCCTCGCCTGTTCGCCCTGCGTCTCCGCGATCGCGGCGGCGGCGCGGGAGGTGGGGGCGGGGCGCGCGCTCCTGTATGCGGCGTTGCAGACGGCGAGCGCCCTCTTGCTCTCCTATCTCGCCTACTTCTGCGCGAGAGGGGGAGCCGTCTATCTCGCGATCGCGGCGGCGCCCGTCGTCGCGCTCGTCATCATGGGGAAGAACTTTGAGAAGCTATCTCGTTCGGGAAAACGACACTCTTCGCGCCTTCACCGACGCGCATGATCCGCAGGCGTCGCTCTGCTTCGGCGCCCTCCTCCGCGCGCGGGAGATCCGCGTGAACGGCGTGCGCGTGGATGGCGACGTCCCGCTCGCCCCCGGAGACGAGGTGCGCTACTACCTCACGCCCGCGCAGGAGAAAAAGCTCGCCTTCACCCCCCTCTATGAGGACGGAAACGTGCTCGTCCTCGACAAGGAGAGCGGCGTGAGCTCGGAGGCTGTCTTTTGCGCGCTCTCGCGCGGGGGGGAGACTCACTTCATCCACCGCCTCGACCGCAACACGGAGGGGCTCATGATCTTCGCCCGCAATGCGGCGGCGGAGGAGGAGCTCCTCGCGGCATTCCGCGAGCGGCGCGTCCGCAAAGTCTACCTCGCGCTCGTGGTCGGGCGCATGACGGGACGGGGCGTGGAGGAGGCGTATCTCGAAAAGGACGGGGCGCATTCCCTCGTCCGCGTCTCCGATCGGCCGCGCGGGGAGCGCATCGTCACGGAGTACGAGGCGGTCGAGGCGCGGGGGGAGTGCACCCTCGTGCGGGTGACCCTCCACACGGGCAAGACGCACCAGATCCGCGCCCACCTCGCCTATTTGGGACACCCCGTCTTGGGCGACGGAAAGTACGGCGATTTTGCCGCCAACAAAAAGCTCCACGCCGCGCGCCAGCGCCTTCTCGCCAAGGAACTGCACGTCGAGGGACGCGGCGTTCTCGCCTACCTCGCGGAGCGCACCTTCGTCTCACCAAAAAAACTTTGAACTTTTTTTCGAAAACCGCTTGACATGGCGGATTTTTTTGTGCTAATATATGAACAGTTATTCATATATTGATATAAGAGGAGGGGAACATGCGTTGCGAGCACGGTGCGCTGCATGAGGAAACTGCGGCGCGGGCGGCGAAAAATATGCCGCAAGAGGAGGAGATCGGGAGGGTCGCGGCGGCATTCAAGGCGATCTCGGAGCCCTGCCGTTTGAAGATCTTGTTTGCGCTCCGTCAGGGCGAGATGTGCGTCTTTCACATCGTACAGGCGGTGGGGGGGACTCAGAGCGCCGTCTCCCATCAGCTCCGAATCCTGCGCTCGCACGGCGTGGTGCGCGCGCGGCGGGACGGGCAGAACATCGTCTATTCGCTCGCGGACGAGCACGTCGTGGCGCTTCTCGAACTCGCGTGCACCCATCTTCACTGCAAATTATAAGGAGACAGGATGAAAAAGATCATTCGCATCCGCAACTTGGACTGCGCCGCCTGTGCCGCCGAGCTCGGAGAGGAGCTCGGGGAGATCGAGGGCGTCACAGCCGCCTCCGCGGACTTCATCAACCAGCGCGTCGTGCTCGAATACGAGACGGAGGAGGCGCTTGAAAAGTGCATCGATACCATTTCCCACTTCGAGGAGGTGGAGATCGCGGAGAACGCCCCCGTGAAGCGGGAGCGGCACCTCAAAGAAACGCTCTCCATCGCGGTCTCGGCGGCGTGCTTCGTGCCCGCCCTCGTGTTGGAGCTCTTGGGCGGATATGACCTCGCGAGCCTCCTCCTCTTCCTCGCCGCCTTTGCCGCGGCGGGATGGTCGGTGGTATGGAACGTGGTCATGAACGTGCCGCGCGCCTTCCGCAACGGCTTCCATGCGCTCGTCCTCTTGGACGAGAATCTGCTGATGACGGTGGCGGCGGCGGGGGCGTTCGCCATCGGACAGAACATGGAGGGCGCCGCCGTCATGCTGCTCTATGAGATCGGCGAACTGCTCCAAAGCATCGCCGTCGGCTCCTCGCGGGGGGCGATCGCCCGCCTCATGGAACTCAGGAGCGATACCGCCGTCCGTCTCACCGCGGACGGACAGGAGGAGGTGGAGGCGGACAGCCTCGCGGCGGGAGACAGCATTCTCCTGCGCCGCGGCGACCGCGTGCCCGTAGATTGCAGACTGACGGAGGGAGCGACTTCCTTCGACACCAAGTCGCTGACGGGAGAGGCGTACCTCAAAGAGGCGTCGGCAGGCGACGAAGTGCTCGCGGGGTGCGTGAACGAGGGCGCCGCCGTGACGGCGGAGGTGCTCCGTCCCGTCTCGGAGAGCGCCGTCGCCAAGATTCTCGAGATGGTGGAGAACTCCTCGTCGAAGAAGGCGAAGCCCGAGAAATTCATCACCAAATTCGCGCGCATCTATACGCCCGTCGTGGTGCTTGCGGCGGTGCTCGTCGCGGTGCTCCCGCCCCTGTGGCAGGGGTACAACTTCACGGTGTGGCTCGGGCGGGCACTCAACTTCCTCGTCGTCTCCTGCCCGTGCGCGCTCATCATCTCCGTCCCGCTCACCTACTTTTCGGGGGTGGGAACGCTCGCGCGGCACGGCGTGCTCGCCAAGGGCGCCGTGGGGCTGGACGCGCTCGCCAAAGTGAAAACAGCCGCCTTCGACAAGACGGGCACGCTCACGGAGGGCGCCTTTTCGGTGAAGGCGGTGCATGGCGACGCTCGCGCGCTCGTCCTCGCCGCCGCCCTCGAACACAGCTCCTCCCATCCGCTCGCACAGGCGTTTGAAGGGGTGGAGGCGCCCCGCGCCGCGGAGACGGAGGAGATCGCGGGCATGGGCATAAAAGGGGTTGTGCAGGGCAAGCGCGTGCTCGTCGGGAGCGCGCGGCTGATGGCGCGGGAAGGCGTCCCCGTGGAGGAGGGGGATGGACGCTCTCTCTTCGTGTATGTCGCGGAGGAGGGGAATTTCCTCGGGAGCGTGGAGATCGAGGACGCCCTGCGCGGCGAGGCGGCGGAGGCGCTCGCGGCGCTCAAACGCGAGGGGGTGGAACGCATCGCCGTGCTCACGGGGGACAGCGAAGCGCGCGCGCGGGAGGCGCTCCGCGGACTGCCCGTGGACGAACTGTGCGCGGGGCTTCTGCCCGAGGAGAAGCCTCTGCGGGCGCAGGCGCTCCGCGGACAGGGCGCGCTCCTCTATGTGGGAGACGGCGTGAACGATACGCCCGTGATGGCGGAGAGCGACGTCGCGGTGGCGATGGGCGGGCTCGGGAGCGACGCGGCGATCGAGGCGAGCGACTTCGTGCTCGCGGGGGATTCCCTCTCCGCCCTTCCCAAGGCGGTGAAGGGCGCCAAGCGCACCCGCCGCATCGTATTCGAAAACATCGCGGGGTCCATCGCCGTGAAGATCGCGCTCATGGCGCTCTCGCTCTTCGGGTTCATCCCGCTGTGGGCGGCGGTGTTCGGCGACGTGGGCGTGATGCTCCTCGCCGTGCTCAACTCCATGCGCATGCGCGCCCGCCTCTGAGAAAAAATCCGCAAAGCCGCTTGAACTTGGGCGGCTTTTGTGATATACTTGGGACATGAAACATCTCATCGATTGCGCCATGAAGCGCGAACCGTGCGATCTCGTCGTGAAGAACGCGCGCGTGTACAACGTATTTACGGGGGAGACGGAGGAGGCGGAGCTCGCCGTCGCCGGAGGACGCATCGTCGGCATCGGCAGGGGATATGCCGCCGCGCGCGTCTATGACGGGCGCGGGGGGATTCTGTTGCCCTCCTTCGTCGATTCCCACATCCACATCGAGAGCTCCTTCCTCTCGCCCGAGGAATTCGCGCGGCTCGCCGTCGCGCACGGCACGGGGACGGTCGTCGCCGACCCGCACGAGCTCGTAAACGTGTGCGGCGTGGAGGGCGCGGAGTACGTTCGGACCGCGGTCTCCCGTCTGCAAGCGGAGGGGGTCTCTCCCCTCGACGTGAAGCTCCAGCTTCCCTCCTGCGTGCCCGCGACTCCCTTCGAGACGAGCGGCGCCTCGCTGGACGGCAGGGAGACGGCGCGCGAGCTGGAAAGCCCCGATTACTACGGGCTCGGGGAGATGATGAACTTTCCCGCCGTCGTCGCGGGAGAGGAGGACACGCTGTGCAAGCTCCGCGCCGCGGAGGCGCTCGGAAAGATCGCGGACGGGCACGCGCCGTGCGCCTCGGGCGACGCGCTGAACGCCTACCTCTGCGCGGGCATCCGCACCGACCACGAGAGCGCGAGCGCGGAGGAATGCCGCGAGAAAGCCGCCCGCGGCATGTATGTGCAGATCCGCTGCGGCTCCTCCACCAACGACCTCGAGGACGCCGTGAAGGCGGTGGACGGCATGAATTTCCGCCGCTTCCTGCTCTGCTCGGACGACAAGACGGCGCTCGAACTGAGCGAGCGCGGACACATCGACGACGCGCTCCGCCGCCTCGTCGCGCTCGGCATGGACGCGCGCTACGCCGTCGCCGCGGCGACCCTCAACGCCGCCGAGTGCTACGGCTTCAAGGACTGCGGCGCCCTTGCGCCCCGCTTCTTTGCCGACTTCGTCCTCGTGGACGACCTCGTCTCCTTCCGCGTGCGCGCCGTCTTTCGGCGGGGCGTGCTCGTCGCGGAGGAGGGGAAGGCGGTCTTTTCCTGCGAACGCTATCTCCCCGCGGCGGTGCGCGGCACCGTGCGGATCGCACCCGTCTTAGCCGACAGCTTCCGCATCGAGACGGCGGGGCTCGTCCGCGCGATGCGAATCGCGCCGCACGGGCTCGTCACGGAAGAGGTGCACGTCAAAGTCCCCGCAGGCGTCCTCGACGTGAAGGGGACCGACCTCAACAAGCTCGCCGTCGTCGAGCGGCACTTCGCGACGGGGAATATCGGCTTGGGTCTGGTGCAGGGCTTCGGCTTCCATGGCGGCGCGCTCGGGCTCTCCGTCGCGCACGACAGCCACAATCTCGTCATTCTCGGGGACGACGACGCCGCGATGGCGCGCGTTGCCGCCCTCCTCAAAGAGGCGGGCGGCGGCATGGCGCTCGTGGACGGCGGGGAGCACGTGTTCCCCCTCGACATCGCGGGGCTCATGAGTTCGGCGGACGCAGAAGAAGTCGTTCGGCAGACGGGCGAACTCGAACGGCTCGCCCGCGCCCACGGCGTGAAGGAGGAATATGAACCGTTCATGTCGCTCGCCTTCCTCTCGCTCGCCGTCATCCCCGCGCTCAAACTCACCGATAGGGGGCTCTTCGACTATGAGACCTTCTCCTTCGTGCCGTTGGAGGTGAAGCAGTGACCATCGTCGCGGCAACGGGGAATGCGCACAAGCTGCGCGAGATCCGCGCCATCTTCCCCGCGGACATCCTCTCCGAGGCGGAGGCGGGCTTTGCGGGAGAGGTGGAGGAGACGGGGGAGACCTTCCTCGAAAACGCGCGCCTCAAAGCGCGGGCGGTGCACGAGGCGACGGGGCGGGCGGCGCTCGCCGACGACAGCGGGCTGTGCGTGGAGGCGCTCGGCGGCGCACCGGGCGTGTACAGCGCACGCTTTGCCGAGCGGGCGCACGCCGCGCGTTCCTCCGACCGTTCGGCGGACAACCGCGCCCACCTTCTGCACTGCATGGAGGGGGAGCGGGACCGCCGCGCCTGCTTCTGCTGTGCGGTGGTGCTGATCGCCGAGGACGGGGAGGAGTATGGGGCGGAAGGGCGCACCTACGGGCGCATCCTGACGGAGGAGCGCGGCGAAGGCGGGTTCGGCTACGATTCCCTCTTTTTCAGCGACGATCTCGGCAAGTCCTTCGCCGAGGCCTCGGAGGAGGAGAAGAACGCCGTCTCCCATCGGGGGAGGGCGCTCAGGGAGCTACTACATCTTCTGCGGGAGCGCGGCGCGATATGAGGACGTTCGTCGTGATTTCGGATACGCACGGCAGGCGGGGGGCGATCGACAGGGTGCGCCCTCTCTTTGCCGAGAATCACTATATCGTCCACCTCGGCGACGGCTCCGCGGACATGCGCCCCGTCTTTCAGGAATATCCCGATAAGACGTACTTTTGTTGCGGGAACTGCGACTTCTCGGGGTACGGCAGGGAGGAGTTCGTGCTCGAAGCGGAGGGCGTGCGCATCTTTTGCTGTCACGGGCACCGCTACGGCGTAAAGAGCGGGACGGATCGGCTCGCCGCGCGCGCGAAGGAGCTCGATTGCGGCGTGGCGCTCTACGGGCATACCCACCGCGCCGCCATCGAAGAGAGGGACGGAGTCCTTCTCGTCAACCCCGGGAGCCTCGGCTCCTTCACCGAGCCGAGCTATTGCTATCTCGTGGTCCATGCGGGAAAGTCGACGGCGACCATCGTCCGCTGTTGAAACCATTTTCCGCCGTTAAAAAACCCCCGCGTGCCTGTGGCGCGCGGGGGTTTGTCGTCCTGTATCATGGGTCCTTCTTGGCGGCGCGGGCAGCGCGGCGGTTGCGCACGGCGCTTCGGATGATCTCGAAGATGTTGATTCCGATGCCCGACAGGATATAGATGTAGTAGGTGAAGAGCCGCCACACGAGGATGACCCAGCCCAGCATGGAGGACACCTGCGGATAGGCGACGAGCACCGTCGCGAAGATGATGGAAGCCGTCGTCTCCACGGCGACGCTGTTCCCGGGCGTGGGCACGAAGGAGGCGGAGTAGAAGGCGATGAAGGAGAGGCAGAGCATCTGCCAAAGGAGGTCGAAGGTGGGGGGGATATCGGCGATGAACACCACCACGAAGAAGGGGATGGAGACGCTGAAAAAGGTACTGCACACCGAGAGGAGGGCAAGGGGGAGGATGAGCCACCACTTGCGGATGATCGCTTTGAGCGATTGGCGGTACTCGTTGATCTCGTAAACATATTTGCGCATCGTGGGATATTTATGTTTGACGATGTGCATCTTGCTGAGGACGCGCACGATCCACGCGGTGATCTTCTTTCCCGTATTGGGGAAGAAGGAGACGAATACGATGGCTACGGGGACGAGAAAGTTCAGCCCCATGGAGATCCACGCGATGACGAGAATCGCCGTATCGCTCCACGCGCCCGTGAGGAAGTGGGGGGCGACGATGAAGAACACCGCCGCCATCGTGCAGAACACGAAGGTGCTCACCACGAACCGCACGAGGGGGACGGCGGTCGCCACGCCCGCGGGGATGTCCTTCTTGTGCAGATAGTAGATCTGGAAGGGCTCACCGCCCGAGCCGAGCGGCGTGATGCCGTCGTAATATTTCCCGAGGAACATCACCTTCACGGAGTTGCGGAAGCGGAACTTCCCCGTCGAGATCTTGAGGAGATAGGCGTACTTGGCGCTCTCGAAGAACATGAAGAGGAGGACGGCGCCGATGAGCATCAGGAAATACTTCCAATTCGCCTCGCGCACCATGGCGACGAAGCTCTTCACGCTCGCGTCGGTGAGGGAATCGGTGATGCCGAACAGAATCGCGATGGAGGCCCCGATGAGGAGCAGGAGGAGCACCGTCTTGATCCACCACTTGCGGTGGCGCGCCTTGTTGTCGAGCGCGTGGCGTGCCTCGATCTCCTGCGAGAGCTTTACGATATCGCGTTCCTTGGCACTCTGATAACGGGAGACGAAATCACCGCCTTCCGTTACATCCTCCGCCTCCGCGTTCGCTTCGGGCGGATCGGGTTGTTTCTCCGCTTCGGACCCGCTCACGGGCGCCTTTTGCGGAGTTTGATCTTCTTCCATTCCGACCTCTCGATCTATTTTACCATAACTTGTCCCGGAAAGCAAGTCTCTAAGGGACTTTTTCGCGGAGATTCTCTTCGGGGGGAGGAGCCTTCGGGGCGGAGGAGGGAGAGCTTCCCGGGGACGGCGGCATCTGCGCCGCACGATGTGCGCGCCGCGCGCATGCGAGGTGGTACGCCCATTCGCCGAACGCCGCGCCGATGATGACGGCGTACCCGATGAAGCTCAGCGTCTTGGGCACCTGATCGAGGATGAAATAGCCGAGCAGGGCGGCAAAGAGCACCTGCGCATAGTCGAATACGGCGATCTCTTTGGCGGGCGCCATGCGGTATGCCGCGGTGATGGAGAACTGCCCGAGCGTGGCGGAGAGCCCCGCGAGGAGCAGACAGCAGAGCTGGTTCCACGTCATGGGGACGTATCCCGCAATAAAGAAGGGAAGCGCCGCCAGCGTGGAAAAGGCGGAGAAGAAGAAAACCGTCATCATGCCGCGCTCGCCCTTGACGCCGAGGATGCGCACGCAGACATAGGCAAAGCCCGCACAGGCGCCGCTCGCAAAGCCCGCGAGGGCGGGCATCGCCTGCATGGAAAACCGCGGGTTCACCACGCACATCGCGCCCGCAAAGGCGATGAGCACGAAAATCATCTGCGGGATGGTGGGGCGCTCATGCAAAAGAAAGACGGAGAAGAGGATGGCGAAGAAGGGGGAGAGCTTGTTGAGGATGGAGGCGTCGGAGATGCTCCCGATATGGTCGATGGCATAAAAGTTGAGCACCACTCCCAAGAAGCCGAACGCCGCGCGCAGGAAGAGCCAGAGGAGGCTCTCCTTGCTGTGGATGCGGAACTTCTCCTTTTGGAAGAGGAGAAGGAAGAACACTACAAAGGTGGCGATGAGGTTGCGGAAGAACACCTTCTGCATGAGGGGCAGATCGCCCGCCATGTTCACGAACAGATTCATGAGGGCAAACCCGAGCGCCGCCCCGAGGATGAACAGCACGCCGAGCCCTTTTTTACGCGTGTGCGCTTGCATACGCACTATTATATGCACGGGAGAGGGAAATGTCAAACGTTCCCTGCGGGAGAAATAGACTTTTAGCTTTGAGGAACAGTTTCGCGAAATTCTTCATAGAATAGACACGCGCGATTTCATCGCGCGTGTCCTTATAATGCGGGCAAAGAATTTCGCGACGGAAATGGGCGGGGATGGGAAACAATTTTGGGGCTCTCTATCGCTTGCGCAGACAACAAGCGCGGTCGAGCCGCGCAAATTGAGGCGCGCTCCGCAAAATGCGATTTTGCTACGCGCGAGGATAGTTTCGCGAAATTCTTCATAGAATAGACACGCGCGGCGCATGCCCTTTATGTCATGTTGAGCGAAGGCGAAGCCGAAGTCGAAACATCTCCACTTCATAATAAGGTAGAGATGCCTCGACTACGCTACTTCGCCTACGGCTCGTGCCGCGCTTGGTCTACAATAGAAGCCTCGCGCGGGGCGGCATGACAGAAGAGAGCGATAGAGATGTTTACTTCGCGGCTTTGTCTACGGCTACTTCGCGCTACTTCGCCTACGGCTCGTGCCGCGCTTAGAAGAACAAAAGAATGTGCGCGCGGGGCAAAATGACATTTAAGAGCGTGCCGCGCTTGGTCTACAATAGAAGCCTCGCGCGGGGCGGCATGACATTAGAGAATGCTCCGCGCTGTGTCTACAATAGAAGCCTCGCGCGGGTCATGACATTTGAGAATGCTTCGCACTTGGTCTACAAAAAAAGTCCCGCGCGGGGGAGCGCGGGAGAAGGTCAGTTGAGTTCGGGTTCGAGTTTTTGAAATTCCTCGGTCCCGAAAAATTCGGCAAGCGAAATGCCGAGTCCGTCGCAGAGCATCTTCAAGGTCACGATGCCCGGGTTGCGGCTCTTGGCATAGAGAATATTTTTGATGGTGGAGGGCGGCACGGAGGA
This sequence comes from uncultured Clostridia bacterium, assembly GCA_947587085.1. GTDB lineage: Bacteria > Bacillota > Clostridia > Christensenellales > Borkfalkiaceae > Gallimonas. The sequence continues at coordinate 22,053 of CANPXX010000010.1, forward strand.
TTCGAGCGCAAGCCTGTGCACCGACATCCGCTTTTCGTACATCAGACGCGCCAACCGCTCACGGACTGCAAGATAGGTCTCCATATGCCCTTTCAATGTAACACAATTCGCTTGACAATGTGGGCTATATATGGTACAATTTGGACTATAAATAAACCCCCTCCGAACCATTTTGCGGGGATGGGGGCGAAAATCAACTTATTCCCTTCTTAAATTCTTGCGCAAAATAAAAAGATGTAATATAATCGTACCGTAGTTACGGTCGGATGGTGTTGCGATTCGGGCTTTGGCTTGGGGGCGGTTTGCGTTGACCCTCGTCTCCGATCGCGTCGCAACGGTGCGGAGCGCCCTTCGGGAAGGGCGGGAGGATACCATGAAGCGAATGTTGGCGGCGGGTGCGTGTGCGGTCGTTTTGTCCTTTGCCCTCTGTGTCGGGGCGTGTACTTCCGCGGGCGTCATGCAGTTCAACGGGAAGCTCTCGGAGGAGCTGTACGTGAGCGCGGAGAGCGCGGCGCGCGGCTTCCTCGAAAACGAGTTGTCGGCAGAAGGGATTGAGACGGAATTTACGGGCTATACGCGGGAACGGGCGCTGGATGAAAAGGAATGTTCGGCGCTCGATCTTCGGGAGGCGAAGGAAGGTCTCCTCGAAGCCGAGTACGGAACGGTGCGCTATACGGAGCGGGGCGAGACGTGGGAGGAAGCGTGCGAACGGGAGGTTTGTATCCTCACCTATTCGCTGGTCTATCGGTATTACGTCCTGCCCGTCCGCGAAGGGGAGCGCTTCACGCGGAGCGAATACGCCTTTCTGTTGGAAAACGGGGGGGGGTGCGATTCCTATACGATGGAGTCGGTCACCACGAACGCGTCGGGCGGCGAGCGCGCCGTGATGGTCAAGGTGAAGGGTGCCGAGATGTGGCGCTCCGTCTCCGAAAAGGGGGGAGGCGCCCGCTCGGTGATCGAGGCGTACATCGTGCGGTTCAGCCAAGAGAATTATTGCATCGTGGAGAACAGGAACGCCGAGGGTTTCGCGCCCGCGATTCGCTATACGGACGTGTACGAAGGGGAGGAGATCTATCCCCTCTTGCGGCAATTGGAGCCCGCCTGTCTGGTGCGGACGGAGGACGGGTTCGCAATGCGCCGCCATGCGGAGGAGACGTGGTCCCCGCTCGGAGACGGGTGGCTCTACCGCGCGTGCGAAGTGCGGGAGACGGACGGAAAGTTCGCCGAGGTCCGCTTTGTGCGCAAACAGGCGGACGGGGAGGAGGCGGAGACGGTCGCGAAGTTCTATGACTACGGCGTCACCGAAGTGAAGATCCCGGACAATGTGCGGACGCTCATCCGCAAATTGGAACCGTTTTACGCCCTTTGAGGGTTCGGAAAAATATTCGGAACGATGCGGAAAGCGTTCGGGGAGAGCTCCCATGCGGGACCCTCCCCGAATTTTCATATCGAAAAGAGCGGCGATGTTGCATCGCCGCTCTTTGTTGGTTCGCGTATTACAGTCTCTTGTCCGCCGTATAGTGCGTGTGCAGGACCTCGTGCGCCTTGTGGCTGTTGGGGGCGCCGAAGTACTCGCCGTAGATCGTCTCGATGACGGGGCTGTCCGAAGAGCGGCGGTAGCCGTTCTTCTTGTCGCTCTTATACAGCGCCTTGGCGCGCAGATCTTTGAGCTCGAGGGAGTTGCGCATGCTGTCGGGAAGGGTGGGCTGGCCGCCGCCGTTCACGCAGCCGCCGGGGCACGCCATGATCTCGACGAAGTCGTAATGCCGCTCGCCGCTTTGGACGCCGCGGATGATCTCCTCGGCGTTGGAAAGCCCGCTCGCGACCGCCACGCGGACCTGAACGCCCGCGACGTTGTACGTTGCCTCCTTGATGGGGGCGGTGCCGCGCACTTCGGGGAAATCCACCACTTCGAACGCGCCGTCCATCATCTTTGCCGCCGTGCGGAGCGCCGCTTCCATCACGCCGCCCGTCGCGCCGAAGATGGTGCCGCCGCCCGTCGCCGTGGCGAAGGGATCGTCGAACGCCTCGTTCGGCAGTTCGGAGAATTGGAGGCCCGCCGTCTTGATCATGCGGGCGAGTTCGCGCGTCGTGATCGCGGCGTCCACCTCGCCGCCCATCTCCTCCCGCTTGCATTCGCTCTTCTTCGCGGTGCAGGGGATGACGGAGACGACATAGAGGTTTTCGGGCGCGATGCCGTTCTTCTCGCAATAATACGTCTTTAAGAGCCCGCCGAACATCTCCTGCGGGGACTTGCAGGTGGAGAGGTGGGGGATCATTTCGGGGTGCTTCTGCTCCACGAACTTGACCCAGCCGGGGCAGCAGGAGGTGAACATGGGCATCACGCCGCCCGTCTTGATGCGGTTGATGAGCTCGCTCGCCTCCTCCATGATGGTGAGGTCGGCGGTGACGTCCATATTGAACACTTCACAGTTGCCGAGACGGCGGATGGCGGCGACCATCTTGCCCTCCACATTGGTGCCGACGGGCAGACCGAACGCCTCGCCGAGGGTGGCGCGGACGGAGGGAGCGGTGAAGAACACCACCTTCTTGGAGGGATCCTGAAGCGCCGCCCAGACCTCGTCTACCGTCGTGCGCTCCTTCAAGGCGCCCACGGGGCAGGCGACGATGCACTGTCCGCAGCCCACGCAGACGGACGCCGCAAGGGGCATCTCGAAGGCGCTCGCGATGTGCACGTTGTACCCTCTGCCGATGGCGCCGATGGCGCCCACGCTCTGCTTGTTGCAGGCGGCGACGCAGCGCATGCAGTTGATGCACTTGTCGCGGTCGCGGACCACATAGGGCGCGGAGAGGTCGATGGGGTGGGTGAACTCCTCTTCCTCTTCGGCGTACTTATCCTCGTCGGCGTTGTATTCCGCGGAGAGACGTTGCAGTTCGCAGTTATGGTTCCTCTCGCAGGAGAGGCACTTCTTCTTGTGCTTGGAGAGAAGCAATTCGAGGCTGAGCTTGCGGCTCTTACGGCACTTCTCGGTATTGGTGAGCACCTCCATGCCTTCGGCAACGGGGTACACGCACGCCGCCACGAGACCGCGCGCGCCCGTCGCCTCCACGAGGCACATGCGGCAGGAGCCCACGCATGCGACGTCCTTCAAATAGCAGAGGGTGGGAATCTCGACGTGCGCCTTTCTCGCCGCCTGCAAGATGGTCGTTCCCTCGGGAACGGTGACCGGGATATGATTGATTTTGAGCGTTACATTTTTCGCCATGGTTATCACCTCACTTTCTCTCAACTGCCTTGAACTTGCAGTTGCTCATGCACACGCCGCACTTCACGCACTTCGACGCATCGATGCTGAACGACGCCAGCTTGTGACCGGGCGCCACATAGTCCGTTCTCGTGATGGCGGAGACGGGGCAGTTCTTGGCGCAGACGCCGCACCCGATGCACTTCTCCCGATCGATGGAGAAGTTCAGAAGCGCCTTGCAGACGCCCGCCGAACACTTGTGCTCGTTGATGTGCTCCTCGTACTCCTTGCGGAAGTGGTGGAGGGTGGAGAGCACGGGGTTGGGAGCGCTCTGCCCGAGCGCGCACAGCGAAGAGGACTTCATGTGCTCGCAGAGCTCCTCGATCTTGTCGAGGTCCTCGGGCGTGCCCTTGCCCTCGGTGATCTTGGTGAGGAGCTGTAACAGCCGCTTTGTGCCGATGCGGCAGGGCGTGCACTTGCCGCAGCTCTCGTCTGCGGTGAATTCAAGGTAGAACTTGGAGATATCCACCATGCAGGTGTCCTCGTCGAGGACGATGAGACCGCCCGAACCCATCATGGAGCCGATGGCGACGAGGTTGTCGAAGTCGATGGGGGTATCGATGAGGCTCGCGGGGATGCAGCCGCCCGAGGGGCCGCCCGTCTGCGCCGCCTTGAACTTCTTCCCGTTGGGGATGCCGCCGCCGATCTCTTCGATGATCTCGCGGAGGGTGGTGCCCATCGGGACTTCGACGAGCCCGACGTTGGTGATCTTGCCGCCGAGCGCGAACACCTTGGTGCCCTTGGAGCGCTCGGTGCCGATGGAGGAATACCACTTCGCTCCCTTCACGATGATGGGGTTGATGTTCGCCCACGTCTCAACGTTGTTGAGGATGGTGGGTTTCTGGAAGAGACCCTTCACGGCAGGGAAGGGGGGACGGGGACGGGGCTCGCCGCGGTGTCCTTCGATGGAGGTCATGAGAGCCGTCTCCTCGCCGCAGACGAAGGCGCCCGCGCCGAGACGGATCTCGATATCGAAGTCAAACCCGAGCCCGAGGATGTTCTTGCCGAGGAGCCCGTATTCGCGCGCCTGACGGAGCGCGATCTTGAGGCGCTCGACGGCGACGGGATATTCCGCGCGGACGTAGATGTAGCCCTGATGGGCGCCGATCGCATAGCCCGCGATGGTCATGGCTTCCAGCACGCAGTGCGGATCGCCTTCGAGCACGGAGCGGTCCATGAACGCGCCGGGGTCGCCCTCGTCCGCATTGCAGCAGACGTACTTCACGTCGCCCTTGGAAGCTCTCGCAAACGACCACTTTCTCCCCGTGGGGAAGCCCGCGCCGCCTCTGCCGCGAAGCCCGGAGGCAAGGACTTCGTTGATGACGTCCTCGGGGGACATGGAGGTGAGCACCTTTTCGAGGGCGGCATAGTCGCCTGCGGCGATCGCCTCGTCGATGTCCTCGGGCGCGATCACGCCGCAGTTGCGGAGCGCGATACGCATCTGCTTCTTATAGAAAGGAGTCTCCGCGAAGGGGATGATGGAGCCGTCCGTATGCACGGTGCCCTGATAGAGGAGCTCCTTCACGATCTCCCCGCCGGGGACGAGGTGCTTTTCCACCACCGTCTTGGCGTGTTCGGGCGTCATTTGCGCATAGAACGCGCCCTCGGGGTACACGATCATGATGGGACCGAGCGCGCACAGACCGAAGCAACCCGTCTTGACGATGAGCACGTCGTCGATGTGGTTCTCTTTGAGGGACTGTTCGAGCTGGGCGATGACCTGCATGGAGTGCGAAGAGGTGCAGCCCGTACCGCCGCAGACGAGGACCTGATGGCGGTAACCCGTCTCTTTCGCGAGCTTCTCGCCCTCCTCTCTCACGACGCGGCGGACGTCGATGAGCGCCTTCTTGCTTTGCCGGATGGCGTCTAACTGCTGAATGGTCATTTGCTTTCCTCCCTGTACTTATCGAGAATACCCTTGATCATGTCGGGTTTGAGTTTGCCGTAAACCTCTTCGCCGACCATCATGACGGGGGCGAGCCCGCACGCGCCGACGCAACGGCAACTGTCGATGGAGAACAGACCGTCCGCGGTGCACTCCCCGCACTTGATGCCGAGCTCTTTCTCCACCTCTTCGAGGACCTTGTCCGAGCCCTTCACATAGCATGCCGTGCCGAGGCAGACGCTGATGCGGTGCTTGCCCTTGGGGTTGAGAGAGAACTGCGAGTAGAACGTGACGACGCCGTACACCTCGGAGAGGGAGATGCCGAGCCCCTCCGCGATCGTCTTTTGCACCTGCATGGGCAGATAGCCGTAGATGCCCTGCGCCTCTTGCAGGATGTGCATGAGACAACCGGGCATGGAGCGGCTCTCTTCGATGACCGCCCGAAGCGCGGCTTCCTGCTCGGGCGTTCCCAATCTCTCGCCGCACGCCGCGCAGTTCGCTTCACTTTGTTTCATAGTGACCTCCTTGTTTCTCTTTCGCCCTCGCCCCATCTTCCAAAGGGCGGGACGGAAATTACCTATGCGTATTATATCATAGGGGGAAATATTTTTCAACAGGTTTTCGCAAATTGTGGGAATTTGTCGGAAAAAATTTTTTCCTCCGCAGGGAAATTCCCCCGCGGGAAATGGTTCGGAAAGAATTGACATCCTTCGCGCGCTGTGCTACAATTTGGAAAAGTTTTGCGATTCCCTTGAGACGGGAGAAGGAAGGCAGATATGGAATTCAAGCGGGAGGAATTTCTCCGCGCCGTGGAGGGGTGCCTGAGCGCCGAGTTTGCGACGGACCTTGAAAGGGCGAACAAGAAGGAACTGTATAACGCGGTCTCCAAGGCGCTCATGGAGCAGATCTATCCCGATTGGGAGGCTTCGGGGCGCTCCGAAAAGAAGCGGTGCGCCTATTTTTCCGCGGAGTTTCTGATGGGGAGGGCGATCTTCTCCAACCTCCTCAACCTCGGCGTGCTCGACGATGTTACGGGGGCGCTCGCCTCGGTGGGCGAGGACCTCAAACAGTTCGAAGAGGTGGAGGACGCGGCGCTTGGCAACGGCGGGCTCGGAAGGCTCGCGGCGTGCTACCTCGAGAGCGCGGCTTCCAAGCGGCTCCCCCTCGACGGATACGGCATCCGCTACCGCTACGGGCTGTTCCGCCAGACCTTTCGGGACGGTTACCAGCACGAGGAGGGGGACGATTGGCTCCGCTGGGGCGACCCGTGGAGCGTGCGCGTGGAGCGCGACGCCGTGGAGGTGCGCTTCGCCGACCAGACGGTGCGCGCCGTTCCCTACGATATGCCCATATTCGGCTATCGGAACAACGTGGTGAACACCCTGCGCCTTTGGAGCGCCGAGCCCGTGCAGGCGTTCGACTTCGCGAGCTTCAACGAGATGCGCGGTGAAAACAAGGCGGCGGACAACTTCAACGCCACCAAGATCACCGACGTGCTCTATCCCAACGACAACACGATGGTGGGGAAGATCCTGCGCCTCCGCCAGCAGTACTTCATGGTGAGCGCCTCCCTGCAAGACGTCGTGCGCAAGCTCAAAGCGCGCGGCAAAGACCTCAGGGAGCTCCCGAGATCCTATGTGTTCCAGCTCAACGATACCCATCCCGTCCTCGCCATCCCCGAGCTTCTGCGCATCTTGCAGGAGGAGGGGCTCTCCTTCGACGAGGCGTTCGCCGTGTGCGGACAGGCGTTCAACTTCACCAACCACACCATCATGGCGGAGGCGCTCGAAAAGTGGGACGCCCTCGCCCTCTCCGATCTCTTGCCGGGGGTGTACGAGCAGATCGTCGCCGTCCAGCAGCGGTTGGAGTCGGAGGCGCCCGCGGACGGGCGGTACTATATCATCCGCGACAACGTCGTCCATATGGCGAACCTCGCCATCTATGTGTGCGCCAAGGTGAACGGCGTGGCGGAGATCCATACCAACATCTTAAAGACGGACATCTTCCGCGATTGGTACGAGCTCTATCCCGAGAAGTTCGTGAACATCACCAACGGCATCACGCCGCGCCGCTGGCTCCTCCTCAACAATCCCGCGCTCGCCGCGATCATCGACGGGAAGATCGGCACCGATTGGCATACCGATCTGAAAGCGCTCAAAAAGCTCAAACCGTTCATCCCCGACATCCTCGGCGACTTCAAGCGGGTGAAGGGGGAGAACAAGGCGAAGCTCGCGGCGTACATCAAGGAGCACGAGGGGGTGGACATCCCGCCCCACTTCATCTTCGACGTGCAGGTGAAGCGGCTCCACGAGTACAAGCGGCAGATGCTCAACGCGCTCTCCATCCTCTATTTCTATCACAAGATCAAGAGCGGCGAGATGACCGATTTCCCGCCCACGGCGTTCATCTTCGGCGCCAAGGCGGCGCCCGGCTATTACAACGCCAAGGCGATCATCAAGTTCATCAACGAGATCGCGCGGCTCGTCAATTCGGACGAGGAGGTCGCCCCGTACATGCGCGTCGTGTTCGTGCAGAACTACAACGTCTCGTATGCGGAGAAGATCGTCTGCGCGGCGGACGTCTCCGAGCAGATCTCCATGGCGGGCATGGAGGCGAGCGGCACGGGCAACATGAAGTTCATGCTCAACGGCACGGTCACCCTCGGCACCCTCGACGGCGCGAACGTCGAGATCTGCGAAGAGGCGGGGCGGAACAACAACTATATCTTCGGCGCGACGGTGGAGGAGGTGGCGGCGATCAAGCGCTTCTATTCCCCCCGCGAGATCGTGGAGCAGGATCCCGCCTTGAAGCGCGCCGTGGAGACGCTCGTGGACGGCACCTTCCCCGACGAGAAGGGGATGCTCCGCAAACTTCACGAGAGCCTTCTTACCGTGCACAATCCCGACCGCTATCTCGTGCTCTTCGACTTCAACGATTACGTCCGCGTGAAGGAGGAGCTCTTGCGCGACTTCGGCTCGGACGCCTACTATACGAAGTGCCTCATGAATGTGTGCTCGGCGGGCAAGTTCTCCGCCGACCGCTCGGTGAACGATTACGCGCGCCTCATCTGGAAGATTCGCTGATCGCGATAGAAAGACGCGCCCTGCCGCACATGCGGCAGGGCGCGTCCCTTTTCAAAGAGAATTTATGAGAGCTCCGCGACGAGCTCGATCTCGGCGAGCACGCCCTTGGGGAGCGCCTTCACGGCGACGCAGGAGCGCGCGGGCTTTTCGGGGAAGTGGCGCGCATACACCGCGTTGAAGGCGGCAAAGTCGCCCATATCGGCGAGGAAGCAGGTCGTCTTGACGGCGCGCGAGAGCGAGGTGCCCGCCGCCGCCGCGACGGCGGCGAGGTTGCGGCAGATCTGTTCGGTCTGTTCCTCGATGCCGCCCGCCACGACCTCCCCCGTTTCGGGGTCGATGGGAATCTGTCCCGACGTGAAGAGCAGACCGCCCGCCTCCACCGCCTGCGAGTAGGGTCCGATCGCCGCGGGCGCGCTGTTTGTGTGAATGGTTCGCATGTTCGTTCCTCCTTTTTCCGTTCAGCAGAGCTTGAAGCCCGCCTGTTTGAGCTTCCCTCTGATCTGCGCGATGTGGTTGAAATCCTTCGTCTCCATGTCGATGCGCAGGAAACAGCCGATGACGGCGCTCCCCGCGTTGGCGTGCTCGTGGTGCAGTCCGATGACGTTCGCCCCGCAGGAGGCGATGATCTGCGAGACGGCGACGAGCTGGCCGGGCTGGTCGAGCAATTCGATGTTGAGGGTGCACCGTCTGCCCGAGGTGAGCAGACCGCGCTCGATGACGCGGGAGAGGATGGTGACGTCGATGTTGCCGCCCGAGACGACGCAACACACGCGCTTTCCTTTGAGCTCGGGGAACTTTCCCGCGAGGAGGGCGGCGAGAGGGGCGGCGCCCGCCCCTTCGGCGACCATCTTCTGCCGCTCCAACAGGGCGAGGATGGCGGTGGCGATCTCTTCGTCGCTCACCGTCGCGATGCCGTTCACATACTTCTTGCACAGATCGAAGTTGAGCTTGCCCGGGCGCTTCACCGCGATGCCGTCGGCGATGGTGGAGACGCTCGGGAGCTCCTCCACGTATCCGTCGCGCAGGGAGTTGAGCATGCCGGGCGCGCCCGCCGCCTGTACGCCGTAGATGCCGACGTGGGGCGCGACGCTCTTCACCGCGAAGGCGATGCCCGCGATGAGCCCGCCGCCGCCCACGGGCGCGACGATGGCGTCCACGTCGGGGAGCTGTTCGAGAATCTCGAGCCCGATGGTCCCCTGCCCCGCAATGACGTCCTCGTCCTCGAAGGGGTGGATGAAGGTATAGTTGTGTTCGCGGCAAAGTTCCACCGCGCGGGCATAGGCATCGTCGTACACGCCCGGCACGAGCACCGTCTCCGCGCCGTAGTTCTTGGTCGCCTCCACCTTGGAAATGGGCGCCCCGGCGGGCAGACAGATGACCGACTTGATGCCGTTCTGCGTGGCGGCGAGCGCAACGCCCTGCGCGTGGTTGCCCGCCGAGCAGGCGATCACGCCGCGCGCCTTCTCCTCCTCGGAGAGGCGGGAGATCTTGTAGTATGCGCCGCGCAGCTTGAAGGAGCCCGTCCGTTGCAAATTTTCCGTTTTGAGGAAGAGCTCGCAATCGGAGGTGATGGCGTTCGCGTACACGACTTCCGTCCTGCGGACGGCGCCCGCGAGCGTGGTCTGCGCGTCGCGGATGGTCTGGATGGTCAGCATGGGTATCTCCGTCAATGGATTTGGGATATTATACCGCGGAACGGCGCGGATGTCAACCGAATCGGGGCACGGAAAAAAATCGCTTCCGCCTATTGGCATTTTCCGAAGAATGTGATATAATGTACGTCAGGAGGAAAGATCATGAAATTCGAACGGAAAGCTAAGGAGGCGATGCCCGTCCTCGCGGTGATCTACGATTTCGACCGCACGCTCTCGCCGGACGACATGCAGGCGCAGGGCTATATCCAGTCGGTCGGGTACGACGTGGAGGACTTCTGGCGGGAATCCGACGAGCTCGCCCGCGTCAACGAGATGGATACCAACCTCGCCTATATGTTCAAGATGGTGCAGGAGGCGAAGGGGAATTTCGTGCTCAACCGCCGCGCGCTCGCGGCATACGGCGCGGGCGTCCAGCTCTATGAGGGCGTCGTCGATTGGTTCGACCGCATCAAGCGGTACGGCAAGGAAAGGGGGGTGCTCGTCGAGCACTACATCATCTCCTCGGGACTCAAAGAGATGATCGAGGGGACGGAGCCCGCCAAGCGCGGATGCTTCGAACGCATCTATGCGAGCTCCTTCTATTTCGACGAGCGCGGCGTGGCGATGTGGCCCGCGCAGACGGTGAATTTCACCAACAAGACGCAGTTCCTCTTCCGCATCGAGAAGGGGGTGCCCGACGTGAACGACCCCGCCGTCAACGACCATTTCCCCGCGGGACAGAAGCGGGTGCCCTTCCGCAATATGGTGTACCTTGGCGACAGCGAGACGGACGTGCCCTGCATGAAGCTCGTGAACACCAAGGGGGGACACGCGGTGGGCGTGTACGACCCCGTGATCGGCGACAAGCGCAAGGTGGACCGTCTGTTGCGGGACGGGCGCATCCGCTACTGTGCGCCCGCGGACTATCGGGAGCATTCCCCGCTCGACGACCTCTTGAAGGACATCATCGAAAAGACGGCGGCGGACGGCGCGCTCGAACGGCGGCATGACGCCGACGAGTCGGCGGCGCGGACGGACTGAGAGTTTTTTGGCGATTTTACGAAAATCTCTTTACACCCCGCCCGATTTGTTATATAATAATAGGTGGATGAGGTCTCGCATGAACACCGTATTCGGGAGCTGGAAGTACATTTTCAAGAATCTTTGGTCCGTTTTGCCCTTCGCCTTGGTGCCGGGCGTCTTTCTCGCGCTCGCATTGGACCATTCGGCGGCTTCCGCCTACCTGCACGGCTTTTTAGCGGGCGATCCGCGCCCCGGCTTCCTCGTGATGCTTCGCACCTTCGGCGTCATCCGCATGGATTCGTGGCTGGGCGGCGTCTTTACCGTCTGCGCCTTTCTCACCGTGGCGGTCTTTGCGGCGCTCATGCTCTCCTTCGCGGAGAAGCACATGCGCCTCGGCAAGCGCACCGCAAGCGGACTGCTCCGCCAATTCCTCAACGTATTGCCCTCGGCGTTCCTGCTCACCTTCTTCTATACCGCGCTCTTCGAGACGTACGCCATCATCCTCTCGGCGATTCTCTTCGTGCTGAGCGCTATCCCCGCCACGCCGCTCGTCTATGTGCTCGACGTCGCGGCGGTGCTCTTCTTCACCTTTGCGCTTCTGTACGTCGCGTCTCTCTTCTATCTATGGTTCCCTTGCCGCCAGATGACGGGATTCGGGATGTACGATTCTCTGCTCTATTCCTACCGCCTCGCGGCGGGGGTCAGGAGCAAGCTCATCCTGTCCTTCGCACTCTCCTATGCCGTGCTCTTCGCGGCGCTGGCGGGGGCGGCGCTCCTGCCGTACTACGCCTACCTCATCGTCGCCGCCGTCCTCATGATCTTCTGCTTCCTCTCCTTCTGCATCCGCATGCTCACGGTGTATTTCGAGACGGATAAGCTGGACCGCGAGGACCTGCTCCACAATTACAGGGGGTATCGGTTATGAGATTCAAACGCTCCGTCAACCTCACGGCGGATTGCTTTTCGAGCGTATTCAAACTTCTGTTGTACCGCATCGTGACGGGCGTCATCTTTTTCAGCCTCACCTATGTGATCTTGCACCTCGGGCTGAGCGAGATCACGGGGAGCGCGCAGTTCCATGCGCTCACTTCCCTCGTGGGCGAGTTCTTTCGCGCCCTCACCACGGGCGACGTGGATGTGCTCTCCGCCTTTCAGGAGACGGCGCACGCCGCCCTCCTCGATATGGGCGAACTGCTCGGCGAACACATCGCCTCCATCGCGTGGTCCATCGTCGGCGTGTGCGCGATGTATCTGCTCTCTCGCTTCTTCAACGGGGTGGCGCAGTTCGCCGTGCTCGACACGATGAACGACCGCCTCGGGAGCTATGCGCGCACCCGCTTCTCGTCCGCCTTCTTCCGCAACGTCGGAAAGGGGGCGCTCTATCAGGTGGTGTATGTGCCGCTCGCCTTCGTGTACGACGTGCTCTCCCTGTCGGCATGCTGGTTTTTCTTCTTCTTCATTCCCTCCCTTCTGCCCTCGTGGGGGGCGCTGACGGTGGTGTTCTCGCTCTCGCTGACGCTCACCGCGCTCGTGTGCTTTCAGGCGCTCAAACTCACCTTCATCTCGGCGTGGATGCCCGCGATGATCGTGGCGGGGAAGTCGATGGCGGCGGGCTTGAAGGAGACGGCGCATTGCGGCAGGTCGTTCGGACGGCGGTTCGCGGGATACCTCGTCGCCGCCTATTGCATCGTGGTCGTCAACGTGTGCTTCGGGCTGTTCACCGTCGGGAGCGGGCTCCTCATCACGGTGCCGCTCAGCTTCGTGTTCCTGCTCGCCATGCAGCTCATCAACTACTATGAGACGACGGGGCGCAAATACTTCGTGGGATACAACCGCATCGCGGGAGAGAAGGAAGAACCGGACTCCCTTGAATGAGACGGAAAACGGCGCGCTTCGGCGCGCTTTCAGATAAGGAGAATACAATGAACTATCGGGAACTGTATGAGAAGTGGCTGGGCGATCCCCGCCTTGCCGAAGAGGACAGGGCGGAGCTTGCCGCCATCGCCTCCGACGAGAAGGAGAAGGAATACCGCTTCGGCGGCGAGCTCGAATTCGGGACGGCGGGCATGCGCGGCATCATCGGCTGCGGCATGAACATGATGAACGTGTACACCGTCCGCCGCGCGACGCAGGGTCTCGCGGAGTACATCGAAACGCTCCCCGCGGGCGCCAAAGAGAGGGGCGTTGTCATCTCGTACGATACGAGAAAGAATTCCCGCCTGTTCGCCTCCGCGGCGGCGGAGGTGCTCGCCGCGAACGGCGTGAAGGCGTATCTGTTCTCCCGCGTGCACCCCGTCCCCATGCTCTCGTACGCCGTGCGCCATCTCGGCACCGTGGCGGGCATCATGATCACCGCTTCGCACAACCCGAAGGAGTACAACGGCTATAAGGTGTACGGCGAGGACGGCGCGCAGATGTCGCCCGAGGCGACGAAGGTCGTCGTCGGCTTCATCGAGCGCATCGGCGACTATCTCTCCGTTAAAGGCGTGAAGGACAGCCCGCTCGTCGTGCCCGTTCCCCAATCGGTGGACGACGACTACCTTGCGGAACTGCGCAAGCTCACCCTCTCGGAGGAGGCGGTCAAAAAGTGCGGCAAGGACCTCAAACTCGTCTATACCCCCGTGCACGGCTCGGGCTATGTCCCCGTCACCCGCATCCTCAAACAGCTCGGCATCAACGTGACGGTGGTGGAGGAGCAGACGACGGAGGACCCCGCGTTCTCCACGGTCGCCGTTCCCAATCCCGAATTCAAGGAGACGCTCTCCATGGGCATCGCCCTCGCGAACGCCATCCATGCGGACGTGGTGTTCGGCACCGACCCCGACAGCGACCGCCTCGGCGTCGCCGTCAAGAACGAGCGGGGCGAGTTCGTCGCGCTCTCGGGCAATCAGGTGGGGATCCTGCTCCTCGACTATGTCCTCACCCGCCTCAAAGAGGAGAACGCGCTCCCCGCGAACGCCGCCGTCGTCAAGTCGTTCGTCACGACGGGCATGGCGCGCGCCATCTGCGAGGACTTCGGCGTGGCGCTCTTCGAGACGCCCGTCGGTTTCAAGTTCATCGGAGAGAAGATCAAGGATTGGGAGGCGGACGGTTCGCATACCTATGTGTTCGGCTTCGAGGAGAGCTGCGGATACCTCCGCGGCACCCATGCCCGCGATAAGGACGCCGTGGTGGCATCCATGCTCTGCGCGGAGATGGTGTGCTATTATACCTATATCGGCAAGACGGTGTGGGGGAGACTCACGGAGATCTACCGCAAATACGGCTTCGTGCTCGACAGGAACGTCTCCATCCAATACGCGGGTCTCAACGCGATGAAGGAGATGAACGCCGTCGTGGACGCCCTCAAAACGGTGCCCGCCGAGAAGTTCGGACCCTTCGAGGTGGAGGCGGTGCGCGACTATTCCGCGGACGTCCGCCGCGCCAAGGACGGCACGGTGACGCGATTGAACATTCCCAAGTGCAATTGCGTGTACTATGAATTGCAGGGAGGAAGTTTCATCTGCGTGCGCCCTTCGGGCACCGAACCCAAATTGAAGATCTACTATTCGGTGAAGGCGAAGGACGAGACGGCGGCGGAGGCGGCGCTCGCGGCGGCAAAGAAGGACGTCGAGGCGCTCCTGCAAAGCGTGAAATAAAAAACGGAGTCTTTATATTTCGCGAAATTCTTCATTGAAACGTTTCGCGAAATTCTTCATAGAAACATTTCGCGAAATTCTTCATCGAATAGACACGCGCGGCGTAAGTATGCCGCGCGTGTTCTTATAATGTGGGCAAAGAATTTCGCGACGGAAATGGGCAGGGACGGGAAACGTGTTTGGGACTCTTTGTCGCTTGCTCCGACAACAAGCGCGGGCGAGCCGCGCAAATTGAGGCGCGCTCCGCAAAATGCGATTTTGCTACGCGCGAGTCAATAAGAATGGGAAGGCTCTCTCTTATGTCATGTTGAGCCGAGAGCCCACGTCCAGCGGACGTGGGCTCTCGAGTCGAAACATCTCTACCGCATTATTACAATAAGGTAGAGATTTTTCGACTTCGTTCGCTTCGCTCACTTCGCTCAAAATGACAATAAAGAGAATGGCTCGCCTCCGCTACTCCGCGCTTTACGCTACTTCGGCGCGAAGCGCCTACTTCGCCTACGGCTACTTCGGTGCAAAGCGCCTTGTGCTCCCTTAGGCAATAAAGAATGTGCGGCGGGAGCCCTCAGACGAAACGGGAACCGAGGGCGGGGAAGGGCGGTTTATTTGAATTTTTTTTGAAAGATCGGGCGTCGGCGGCGGCGAAATGTTGACATTTTCCCCGAAATGTCCTATACTTACCGCATGATCTACTTAAAAGATTTCCGTCAAGGCAAACTTATTTACGAGGCGCTGGATTCCGACGTGCGCCTCGCCATCCTCGAAGAGCTCCTCGAACACGGCGAACTCAACCTCGCGTATTTCGCCAAGAAGCTCAACGTCTCCAACGGGGCGATCACGGCGCACGTCAAGAAGCTGTACGCCGCGGGGCTCATCGACGTGACGACCTCTTCTGGCGTGCGCGGCACGCAGAAGCTGTGCTGTCTCGCCGCCGACAAGCTCATCGTCAACTTCACGGGGGGCGCGCAGGCGGAGGGGCGCGTGGAGAGCGCGCAGATCGAGATCGGCAATTACATCGGCTACGACGTCCGTCCGACGTGCGGGCTCGCCACCACCGAGAAGATGATCGGGCGGTTCGACGATCCCGCCTGTTTCTCCTATCCCGAGCGCACGCAGGCGGGCATCCTCTGGCTCGCCGAGGGGTATGTGGAGTACCTCATCCCGAACTATCTCACCGAGCGCTCCGAACTCATGGAATTGCAGATCACGATGGAGATCGCGAGCGAGGCGCCCGGCTATGCCGCCCGCTATCCGAGCGACGTCCTCTTCTCTTTGAACGGCAACCCGCTCGGGTCCTTCCTCAGCAAGGGGGAGTACAACGACCGCGCGGGCACCTGCAATCCCGCATGGTGGTACGGCAATTTAGGGCAGTACGGCAAGCGGGTGTGCGTCTCGGTGGGCGAAGGCGGCTCCTTCGTGAACGGCGTCAAGACGTCCTCCGTCACGCTCTCCGACCTCGCGCTGAGGGCGGGGGAGAAGATCGTGTTCCGCATCGCCGCCCCCGCGGACGTTCCGCACCGCGGCGGGTTCACCCTCTTCGGACGGGGCTTCGGCGACTACGGCGAGGGCATCGTCTGCAAATTCATCTGCAAACAGGAGCAAATATGATGGACATCACCGCACTTTCGGAGCGCTTCGGCGTGAACGCCGAGCGCGGGGAGAACGGCGCGTTCCCCCGCTTCTTGGGGGCGCGGAGGGGACAGCGCGTGCTCGTTCTCGCCGACCCGAACACCGCTCCGCTCGGCGAGCCGCTCCTTCGCGCCTTGAAGGAGCAGGGGACCGCGTGCGAATGTCTCGTCTACCCCGAGCGGGAGCCCGTCGCCGACGAGCGTACCATAGCGCTGGCGATGGAGGCGGGCGCGCGGTGCGATTACCTCCTTGCCGTTGGGGCGGGAACGCTCAACGATGTGGCGAAGTACGCGGGCTTCCGCCTCGGGAAGCCGAGCGGCGTGTTCGCGACGGCGCCCTCCATGGACGGGTTCACTTCTGGCGTGACGCCGCTTATCGAGAACGGGTTCAAGATCACCCGTCCCGCGCAGGTCGCCTCCGACGTGCTCATGGACTTCTCCGTGCTCTCCGCCGCCCCCCGCATGATGCTCGGCGCGGGGGTGGGGGACATCCTCGCCAAGTATTGCTGTCTCACGGATTGGCGCATCTCCTCCTATCTCACGGGGGAAAAGTACGGGGAGGAGGCGGCGGCGCTCATGTACGAGGCGGTCCGCGCCTGCGACGAGAGCGTGCC
>CANPXX010000011.1 GCA_947587085.1 uncultured Clostridia bacterium
GTCCGCGATCTCTCCGCGGGAGAGATCTTGGGGCAGATCCTCGCCGTCAACCGCTCGGAAGGGGGAACGCTCAAAGACCGCGCCGTCACCAACGTCGTGCTCATGGGCAGCGGCGAGCCCTTCGACAATTACGCGAACGTGGTGAAGTTTCTGCGCCTCATCACGGCGGAGGGCGGGCTGTGCGTGAGCGCGCGCAACATCTCCCTCTCCACCTGCGGGCTGGTGCCCGAGATGGAGCGCTTCGCGGAGGAGGGGCTTCCCGTCAATCTCACCGTCTCCCTGCACGCCGTCACCGATGAGGAGCGCCGCCGCACGATGCCCGTCGCCAACAAGTATTCCATCGGCGGCATCCTCGCCGCCTGCGACCGCTATTTCGGGAGGACGGGCAGGCGGTACATCTTCGAATATTCGCTCATCGAGGGGGAGAACGCCGACGAGGCGCACGCGCTCGCCCTCGCCGCCCTTTTGAAAGGGAAGCCGTGCCACGTCAACCTCATCCGCCTCAACGCGGTGAAGGAGCGCCGTCTTAAAGGCACGGACGAAAAGACGGCGTACCGCTTTCTCGGGGTGTTGGAACGGCAGGGGATCTCCGCGACCCTCCGCCGCAGTATGGGTTCGGACATCGGGGGCGCCTGCGGACAGTTGCGCGCGTCCTATCTCGAAAGAAAGGAGGAAACACCATGAACATCAAGATCGCGCCGAGCATCCTCGCGAGCGACTTTTCGCGGGTGGGCAAGGCGGTAGAGGAGCTGGAGCGTTGCGGCGCCGACTATGTGCATTGCGACGTGATGGACGGGAACTTCGTGCCGCCCATCACCTTCGGCGCGCAGATGGTGAAAGCCATCCGCCCGCACACCAAGCTCCCCCTCGATTGCCATCTCATGGTCCTGCATCCCGAGACGCACATCGAGGACTTCGCAAGGGCGGGGGCGGACATCGTCACCGTGCACGCCGAGGCGTGCGACCTTGGCGCGCTGTTCAAGACGATCGCCTCCTTCGGCATGAAGAAGAGCGCGGTCGTCAACCCCGAGACGCCCGTGGAGGCGCTCTTCCCCGCCGTGGACGGCGGCGCGGACATGCTCCTTCTCATGAGCGTCCACCCGGGATGGGGCGGGCAGAAATTCATCGGGGGGACGCTCAAAAAGATCGAGACGCTCCGAAACTACTGCATCCGTCAGGGCAAGCCCGACCTCGACATCGAGGTGGACGGCGGCATCACCGAGGAGAACGTGAAGGACGTGATTTCGGCGGGCGCCAACGTCATCGTGGCGGGGAGCACGGTGTTCCGCGCGGCGGACATGGCGGCGACCATCCGGAGACTGCGCGCATGAGCGGGCGGGACGCGTGCGTCATCCTCTTGAACGGCGAGCCCTACCGCGGCGAGATTCCCGAAGGCGGCGCCTACGTCATCTGCTGTGACGGCGCCTACAAGTGGGCGAAGGGCAGGGTGCGGATCGACGAGACGCTCGGCGATTTCGACTCCTTGGACGAGCCGCCCGTGCCCGCACCGCGCGAGGTATTCCCCTCCGAGAAGAACGAGACGGACGGCGAGCTCGCCGTGGACAGGGCGCTCTCCCTCGGCGCGGCGGACCTCCTCTTTTACGGGGGAGAGGGCGGGCGCGGCGATCACTTCCTCGGCAATCTGCACCTCCTCTATAAGGCGCTCCTGAGGGGGGCGCGCACCGCCTCGCTCGTCGGGAACGGCGCAACGTACTCCCTCTGCGGCGGCTCTCGGCGGTTCGTCTGTACAAGGGGGCAGACCGTTTCGCTGTTGCCTTTCGGCGGCGACGCGCATATCATGAAGATGCGGGGGCTGAAATACGCCTGCGACGACCTGCGCCTCATGTACGGTTCCACGCGCGGGATCTCCAATCTCACGACGGATGAAGAGTTTTCGTTTTGGGTGGAAAGCGGATATGTGCTCGTCATAGAGAGCAGGGAGGAAGGATGATCGTCTGTATCAAGCCGCCCTATGCCGTGCGGCTCTTGCTTCGGCTGTTTTACAGGGGATGAAATATATCGATCTGCACTGCGACGCTCTCTCCAAGGAGGGCGCCGCGGCGGTTTCGGAGGATACTCTCAGAAGGGGCGGCTGTCTTTTGCAGTGCTTCGCCGTCTTTTCTCGCGCGCGGGAGAATCGCTTTGCGCGCGCGAACGAACAGATCGACCGCTTCCATTCCCTCCGCTTCTGCCATCCCGTGCGGCGGGCGGAGGAGGTGGAGGAAGGGGCGGTGAACGCCCTCCTCACGCTGGAGGGCGGCGGCGCGTTCGAGGGGGACATCGAAAAACTCGGGGCGCTGTACGGGCGGGGGGTGCGCATGTGCACCCTCGTCTGGAACGAGCCCAACGAGCTCGGCTTTCCGTGCACGACGGAGGGACAAGAGATCGGGCTCACCCCCTTCGGCAGGGATGCCGCGGAAGAGATGCGCGCCCTCGGGATGGTCATAGACGTCTCCCACGGCAGCGAGAAGCTGTTTTACGATGTCGCGGAGGGGAGCAGACAAAGCGGCGTCCCCTTCGTCGCGAGCCATTCCAACGCCTATGCCGTGCACCCCGTCCCCCGCAACCTCACCGACGGACAGATCAAGACGCTTGCGGAATGCGGCGGGGTGGTGGGGCTCAACTTCGTCGCCGCCTTCCTCGGGAGGGATTCGAGCGCCGCGGGGCAGAGGGCGGCGCTCCTCGCCCATGCGGAGCACATCCTGCAAGCGGGCGGGGAGGACGTGCTCGCGATCGGGAGCGACTTCGACGGCGCGCCGCCCAATCCATATATCCCGACCGCGGCGGAAGTCCCCAAACTTCTGCACGACTTCGAGCGTGCCTTCGGGAGCCGTATCGCCGAAAAGATCGCCATTTCCAACGCCCTCCGCGTCTTTCAAACTGTCCTGAAAGGGGAATTTCCCCAAGGGGATTGACAGACGGGCGCGGGTGTGGTATATTGGTTGCGTCACACAGGGGAAGGACAGACCGAAAGGGAACACATCTCAGGCAAGGCATATCTCCCATTCCCTTCGGCGGTCCTTTCGGAAACCTTGTGCGGCAGCGGCCGGAGATGCCTTTGCAGTGTGCCTTCGGTCGGGGGCGCACTTTTTTGTTCGGCGTTCCGTTTGGGCGGAGAAGGGCGCGGATGGAGATAACAGGAGGGATGGTATGAAACAGAAGAAGGGCATGGGAAGATCCATTGCCGTTGCCGTCATTTGCTTCCTCGCGGGCGCAGCGTATCTGACGGTCGGCATCATGAGCTTGCTTCCCGCCTTTGAGAGCGTATTCGGGGCGAACGGCTCCGTACGGGGGATGCAGATCGGGATCGCGATCGGCATCGTGTTGATCGGCGTCGGCATCGCCGTTCTCGTCCATGCCAAAAAGAAGGGAAGGGCGGAGGCGCAGGAGGCAGAAAAGGCGCCTCAGATGCAGGAGGAGACGCCCGAAGAGCCAAAGCCGCTCCCGTCTCTTCCCGACGGCACGGTGCGCGAGACGCACGGGCTCGACATGCGGACCCTCCTCAGCCATGCCGCGGATGTCGCCTCCATCGAGTTGCAGGACGGCAGTCACGTCGTCTCCTTCGATTTTCTGTGGGGGAACGTGTACGACGGGGAGTATTACTACGTCGTCAGCCTCGGACGGGGCGCGGCGTTCCGAATGTACATCCTCCAAATCGACAACGCCGCTCCCGATACGGCGCGGTATGTGGAAGAGGGGGAGATGCGGGAGCGCGTGATCGCCGATTGCACTGCCGCCTTGCAGGCGGCGGGCGTGACGCTTCCCCCTCCCGAAGAGGCGCCCAAGCGGGTCGGCATCCTCGGAAGAATCAAATCCAAGATCCAACCCAAACCAAGGGCGGAGAAGAACAAGCGGCTCACGGCGTTCGCAGTCGTCGCCGCCATGTATCTCACCCTGCTGTCCACAGGACTGTTCTACTATTTCAGACCGATGGGGAGCGGGGATGCGGCGGAGCTCGTGCGGGGCATCGCGCTTGCATATCTGCTCATTACGCCCTCTCTCGTGCTCTTCTTCGGCGTGTTCGACCCGTTTGAACTGCCCAAAAAGGTCTGTACGGCGATCATGATCGTCGGCATCGTCCTCATGGTCCTTGCCGACGTCCTCGGGCTCGTCCTCCTTCTGAACATGCCCGACTCCGAAAACCATGTCATAGGGCTCCTCCTCTCGGTGTTCCTTCCCGCCGCCCTCGCCGTCTCCACGGCGGCGTTCATCTTCGCCTATGTATTCTGGTGCAGGGGACTGCCCGACGGCTGGCAGATCGGCACAGCCTTTGCGGTCACCATTCTCTTCCCTGTGGCGACGGCGCTCATTCTGGCTGTGGTCGCTCTGAGCCTCCTCATCGCCCTCATCCGCTACCTCATCTCGGCGATCGGCATTCTGCTCGGCGGGAGCGGCATCGAGCGGGGCTGGCGGCAGGGATATTCGGGAGAGCGCGCCACGGGCGAGTACGAGATCACGGTGGACGGCTTTACCCGTCACCTCACCCGATTGGACGGCAACCGCTATCAGGATAACGTCGGCGACGTCTGGCTGACCGACGACGGCGGGCAGACCTTCCACCGCGAATGAACAAAAAAAGGAGCCGCAACTTCGCGTTGCGGCTCCTTGCCGTTTTCCGAATAAAAAAGTTTGGTCAAACTCTCTCGACCTTGTCGCTCTTCAAGCACCTTGCGCAGACATAATCGGTCGTCACCTTGCCGTCCTTAACATAGGTGACCTTCTGCACGTTCGCCTCGAACGTTCTCCTCGTCTTGCGGTTGGAGTGGCTCACGTTGTTTCCAGACGTACGCCCCTTGCCGCAGATGCTGCACACTCTCGACATATAGCTACCTCCGATGGGAAATTCCGATTTTCGACGCGCAAAAGGGAAGCCCTCCCGAGCGACGCAACCATGATAGCATTTCGGCGCGAAAAAATCAAGGGAAAATGGGTCGGCAAATGCAAAAATTTTTTTTATTCTCGATTTTTTTTCCAATATTGCTTGCAAAAAAGAACGGGATAGGGTAGAATAGTCATTGAGGTTTGGAGAGCATCATGTCGGTCAGTACGAGCAACGCTTACGGAAAAATTTCCATATCCGATCTGGCGATCGCGAAAGTGGCGTCGCAAGCCGCGGTGGAGAGCTATGGCATCGTGGATACCGTCGCGCGCCGCTTTACCGATACGCTCGCCGAACTCCTCAAACGGGACGCGGGAGGCAAGGGCGTAAAAATCGTTACGTCCGGGAACCGTATCTTCATCGACGTCTACGTGATCATCAAGTACGGCGTATCCATCGAGGCGGTGGCGGAATCTCTCAAAGAGGCCGTCAAGTACAAGGTGGAGAACTTTACGGGCATGATCGTCGATACCGTGAACGTCAACGTCGTCGGTCTCAAACTCTGACTTCCGTCTCCGCGCTCCGCTAACCGGGAGAATTTCATTCATGCAGAAAACGATCAATTGCGCGACCTTCCGCAAGATGGTTCTGGTCGGCGCGAAAATGTTGGACAACAATCGGGCGAAGGTGGACGCGCTCAACGTGTTCCCCGTGCCCGACGGCGATACCGGTACCAATATGTCCCTCACGATGCAGTCCGCGGTGAAGGAGCTCAATTCGAATGCTTCGAACAGCTTCCCCGAGGTGTGCGACTGCGTGTCGAAAGGGGCGCTGAAAGGCGCGCGGGGAAACTCGGGCGTCATTTTGTCGCAGATCTTCCGCGGCATCTGCTCGGTGCTCCGCGGCGGCAAGGCGGAGGTGGACACGCGCGCGTTCGCCAAGGCGCTCGATTCGGGCACCAAAGTCGCGTACGGCGCCGTCGCCATCCCCAAGGAGG
Organism: uncultured Clostridia bacterium; assembly: GCA_947587085.1. Taxonomy (GTDB): domain Bacteria; phylum Bacillota; class Clostridia; order Christensenellales; family Borkfalkiaceae; genus Gallimonas. The sequence goes on from CANPXX010000011.1 coordinate 5,817, forward strand.
GCACCATCCTCACCGTCGTCCGCATGATGAGCGAATTCGCGCTCAAAAATGCGGGCAAATACCGCGATTTCGAAACCTTCCTCCCCGCCGTCATCGAGGAGGGGGACAGGGCGCTCGCCAAGACGCCTGAACTTCTGCCCGTCTTGAAGAAGGCGGGCGTGGTGGACTCGGGCGGCGTCGGTCTCATGACCATCATGCGCGGCTTCCTCGCCGCCGTCATGGGAGACGAGATCGTCTCCGAGGTGCAGACGGAGGCGGCAAACGCCGCACAGTCGATGGACGCCGACTTCGGCGACAATTCGGACATCATCAACATGGACCTCGGCGAGATCCAGTTCGCCTATTGCACCGAGTTCTTCATCATCAATCTGAAAAAGAGCACGACGCTCGCCGACATCGATAAGCTCCGCGAGAACCTCATGAACATCGGCGACAGCGTGATCTGCATCGGCGACCTTGAAATGATCAAGGTGCACGTGCATACCAACTGCCCCGGCGTGGCGCTCACCTATGCCCTCGAATTGGGCGAGCTCGACCGCCCCAAGATCGAGAACATGCTCGAACAGAACCGCGCGCTCAAAGCGAAGATCGAGGCGGAGAAGAAGGATCAAGGCATGCTCGCCATCTGTACGGGGGAGGGGATCGCCGATATCTTCAAAGATCTCTTCGTGGACCGCGTCATCGAGGGCGGGCAGACGATGAACCCCTCCGCTTCGGACATCGCTACGGCGGTGCAGAAGATCAACGCGGACAACGTGTTCGTGTTCCCCAACAACAAGAACATCATCCTCGCCGCCGAACAGGCGAAGGCGCTCGTGGAGAACCGCACCATCCACGTCATTCCCACCAAGAACATCCCGCAGGGATTCGCGGCGGCGCTCGCGTTCAGCCCCGAAGCGAGCGCGGAGGAGAACAAGACCAACATGATCCATGCGCTCGACAACGTCCGCGCGGGGCAGGTCACCCATGCCGTCCGCACCACCAACGTCAACGGCTTCAAGATCAAGGAGGGGGACATCATCGGGCTGGACGACAAGAAGATCCTCTCCAAGAGCGAACATATCGACGAGGCGGTGCTGTCCCTTCTCGACAAGTTGAAGGACGATTCGCACGAGGTGATCACCCTCTATTACGGCGCGGAGGTGCGCGAGGAGGAGGCGCAGGAGCTTGCGGGCAAGGTGCAGGAGGCGTTCCCCGACTGCGATGTGGACTATCACTTCGGCGGACAGCCCGTGTACTACTATCTGCTCTCGCTCGAATGAGCGATGAAACTGAAAGGAGCGGGGAGCCGCTCCTTTTTTCATAGAGGGAGAAATGGACGTAAGAGAGCTGGCGGGCGTGGGAGAGAAGCGCGCCGCGGAACTCAAAAAGATGGGCATCGGCACGGCGGAGGAGCTCCTTCGCTTCTTTCCGCGCACCTATCTCGACATGACGCAGCGCGTCTCGGTGCGCGAGCTCTTCCATAACGATTTCGCCCTCGTCGCCTGCCGCCTGACGGGCGCGGAGCCCGTCCGCCGCACGGGCAGACGCTCCTTCGTGCGCGCATGGCTGGAACAGGGGGGAGACACCTTCTCCGCCGTCTGGTTCAACATGCCCTATCTCGCCCCCCGCTTGAAGGAGGGGGAGTATCTCTTCTACGGGAGGGTGCAGAACCGTTACGGGCAGGTCTCCCTCATCAATCCGAGCTTCGAACCGTTGGAGCGCAATTCCCGCCTCAAAGGGCTCGTGCCCGTCTATTCGCTCAAATCGGGGGTCTCCCAGCGCGCCGTGCGCGACGCGGTGCGGGCGGCGCTCGACAGCGTGTGCGTGCGGACGGTCATCCCCGCCGAACTTGTCGGCGAGTTTTCGCTCTCCCCGCTCGGCGAAGCTTACCGCGCCGTCCATGCGCCCTCCTCCCAACGGGAGATGCAGAGGGGGGCGGAGCGCATCGCCGTGGAGGAATACTTCAAGCTCATCGCGGCGTTCCGCCTCGTGAAGGGGGACCGCACCGTGCCGCGGAACAGGCGGTATACCGCCACCGAACGGGAGGTCGCCGCGTTCGAGAGGCGGTTTCCCTTCACCTTCACCGCGGGACAGCAGGCCGCCGTGCGCGCCGTCTATGACGATCTGGCTTCTCCCCACCGCATGAACAGGCTCTTGCAGGGCGACGTGGGGAGCGGCAAGACGGCGGTGGCGCTCACGGGCATCTTCATCGCGGTCAAGAGCGGCTATCAGGCGGCGTACCTCTCGCCCACCGAAGTGCTCGCCGCGCAGAACTTCCAACTGTTGCAGACGCTCTTTCCCGACTATCGGGTCGGCTATCTCGCGGGGGGCTCCTCCGCGAAGGAGAAGCGGGAGATAAAAGCCGCCCTCGCGCGGGGGGAGATCGATATCCTCTGCGGAACGCACGCCGTCTTGCAGGCGGACGTGGAATTCTCCTCGCTCGCCTTCTGCGTGTGCGACGAACAGCACCGCTTCGGCGTGGCACAGCGCAACCTCCTCGGGGAGAAGGGGGAGGCGCCCGATATGCTCGTGATGTCCGCAACGCCCATCCCGCGCACCCTCTCCCTCGTCTTTTACGGTGATCTCGACGTGACGACCATTCCCGACAAGCCGAAGGAGCGGCAGGAGGTCTCCACCTCCGTCATCCCCGAGCGGCGGTACCGCGACATGCTCGCCTACATCCGCGGCGAGGTGAAGCGGGGCAGACAGGCTTACTTCGTCTGCGCCAAGATCGAGGACGACGACGGACAGGTGACGTCGGTGACCGAACTGTATGACGAGCTCCGCACCCTTCTCCCCGACGTGCGCTTCCTCCTCCTCCACGGCAAGATGAAGGAGCGGGAGAAGTCGGAGATCATGGGCGCGTTCAAGCGGGGGGAGGCGGATTGCCTCGTCTCGACGACGGTCATCGAGGTGGGTGTGGACGTGCCGAACGCCACCATCATGGTCATCTGCAACGCCGAGCGGTTCGGGCTGTCGCAGCTGCACCAGCTGCGCGGGCGCGTGGGGCGGGGGAGCGAGAAGAGCTATTGCTTCCTGCTCGCGGGAGAGCTCGGGGAGACCGCGTCGGAGCGGCTGAACATCTTAAAGACGACGTCGGACGGCTTCGCCCTCGCCGAGAAGGACCTCGAGCTCCGCGGGAGCGGCGACTTCCTCGGGACCCGCCAGAGCGGCAAATTTTTGAGCGAGATCAAGAATCTGCACTACGGGACGCAGGCGATCTTCACGGCGAAAAAGCTGGTGGACGAGGCGTTCGCGCGGGGGTTGGACCGTGAGGAGATCCGCCGCGCCGCCATGGAGCGGTACGAGAGCCTCAAAGACGTCGTCCTCAACTGACGACACCGCCGACGGAGCGCGCTCCGTCGGCGGTGTTTCATAGATTCCCCTCGCAAAATTTCTGTTTGTTACTTGTATCGATTTATTGTTCCAGCCAATGGGTCGCAACGGACAGGTCGATATCCTCGAAGATATGCTTCGGCGTCCACGGGACATAGACATCGGGGGCAAGCCCTTTGCCTCTCGTCCCTTTGCCGCTGTCGATCGCCTTGCTCCGCGAGGTGGGATAATGCAGAACGTATTCTCCGAAATCAAACCTCATAAGGTTGGAATAGTCGTTGATTCCCATGGTCGGACGCCCGATGACCGTCACCTTTTGCAGGCGGGAGGCGATCTCTACGAAACTTTCCGCCGAAGAGGCGCAGGAACAGTCGGTCAGGAGAACGACCTTCTCGGGGCAGCGCGTGCCCCTTGCGGGGAACAAAAACCCATCGGGCTTTGCGGGCAAAAATCCTTTCCCTTTGTTCCTTTTTAATTCCTCGATTTGCCCGATAAAGTACTTGCGGACCTCGTCGGAAGCGGCGCTTTCGAGATGCTCCCGATAGATTTCGATACGCCCGTCTGTATTCCGCTCGCTATAAAGCGTCTCGTCCTCCGCGGGGAAAATCGGCTTGCCGCACAGAATATCGTCCTCGGCGAGCAAGAATTTCAAAAGCGGCAAAAAGACGGTATCGCTCCCGCCGCAGTTGTTCCTTACATCTATAATAAGATTTTCGGTGCGAGTAATATCGTTTGCGGCATGAGCTACGATTGACGAGATATCTCCTTCGTCAAAAAAATTCGTAAGTTTTATGTAGTAGCAATTCTCATTGAGAAACTTACAAATACAAGAGGGGTCGCCGATTCCTCTGTTGACATCTGTCCGGACGGAATAATCGAACGTCGTTTCGGAGCGGACGGTGATTACGTCGGCATTTGCTATGACGATCTCCCAACGTTCGCCCTGGCGGTCGGGCGAATCGCAGTCGAAAAACACGGAAAATTTTTCGGCGGCTCTTTCGATCGTCATTCCGTCGATGGCGACGATCTCGTCTCCTTTCGAAAACGGCAATCCGCTTTCCGCATGGGTGACGAACAGACTGTTTCCGTATCTTCTGACGTGAAAGCCGATATATATGCGGAGATTCTTTTTATAAAAATAGAGGTGTCCCCAAACTTTGAACGTCGCCAAATATTGATCCACCGCAAACAAAAAGTTGCGGTCGGGCATGTCGTCGGTGATTTCAGAGACAAAAAAGCGGGGATCGCCGCCCTGTATATCGCGGCAGAACGAGGCGTCTTTTTGGCAAATATCGATGATCGTTTTTGCTATTTCGGTCTTTGTCATGATTTCAGCTAAACCCCTGTATCGCTTCTATTATACCATAAACCTACACGAAAAGCAAGCAAGGCAGGTATCGCCCCACAGATTTCATGATGAAGCCCGCCGAGGCAAGCGGAGTTTGCGCCGTATTGCGCCGCAGATATGGGGCAGAACTTTTGGCGGACGTATAAAAGTCAAATACGCACCCCGTCTGAGGTGCGTATTTGCTTGTGATGGTGGACCTGCGCAGAATTGAACTGCGGTCTTACAAGGTTCCTCCGCGGACCCTACACGCTTAGTCGGCGATCGGTCTCGTCCGCGGGCGGTTCGCCGACAGTCCGTTCCGCGGGCATGCTTCCGAAATTCATCGTCCCGAGGGGGAAGCCAACCGCGGGACAACGTTCCCTACTTCATGACGCCTTCGATCCCGCCGTAGGATTCGGGAAGGAGACGGAGCTCAACGCTGTTAAGCCGCAAGTGCTACGCGGCGGGAAACCCGACGTGCAGCGGTAGAACGTCTGCTTTTAGAATCAGCATTCAAAATTTTTCCGTTTTTACGGAGCCGAGCCTCCGGCGTGCGTCCGACGAAATCCGCTTGCAATCGAATCCGAAACAGGCCCGATCGCGGCGATCCGCTTTCCTTATATAGTATATACACGCGCGCGGAAAAAGTCAAACAAAACGCGCACAAATTCAAAGGGATAGGGGAAAGCGGGGAGCGCGGAAAGAAAATCGCGCCGAAAGCCCCAATTTGTTTGCGCTTCGGGGGAGAATATGGTATAATGTGCACCGTCGTCTTGCGGATGCGGACGGAGAGAGGAGAACATGTTACAGGTCAACGGAGTCAGTCTGCAATACGGGAGCAAGAAGCTCTTCGAGGACGTCAATCTCAAATTCACCAAGGGGAACTGCTACGGCATCATCGGCGCGAACGGCGCGGGCAAGAGCACGTTTTTGAAGGTGCTTTCTGGGGAGATCGAGCCCAACAAGGGGGAGGTCATCCTCGACAAGAACGAGCGCATGAGCGTGCTCGCGCAGAACCAGAACAAGTACGATTACGAGACCGTTCTCCGCACCGTGATGCTCGGACACGGAAGGCTCGTGGAGATCATGGACGAAAAGGAGGCGCTGTACGCGCACGCCGAATTCACCGAAGAGGACGGCGAGCGGGCGGCGGAGCTCGAGAGCGAGTTCGCCGAGCTCGGCGGCTGGGAGGCGGAGAGCGAGGCGCAGACTCTCCTCAACGAGCTCGACATCCCCGAGGAGTATCATTCCCTCCGCATGGGGGAGCTGGACGGCAAACAGAAGGTGCGCGTCCTCCTCGCGCAGGCGCTCTTCGGGAATCCCGACGTGCTCCTTTTGGACGAGCCCACCAACAATCTCGACCTCAAAACCGTTCGGTGGCTCGAAAACTATCTTTTGGATTTCGAGAACGCCATCATCATCGTCTCGCACAACCGCCACTTCCTCAACAAGGTGTGCACGCACATCTGCGACGTCGATTTCGGGAAGATCAACCTGTATCTCGGCAACTACGACTTCTGGTATCAGACCTCCCAGCTCATGGCCCGCCAACAGCGCGACGCCAACAAGAAGGCCGAACAGCGCGCCGCCGAGCTCAAGGAGTTCATCGCCCGCTTCGCCGCCAACGCCTCCAAGTCGCGGCAGGCGACTTCGCGCAAGAAGGAGCTCGAAAAGCTCACCATCTCCGACTTCAAGCCCTCCCTCCGCAAATATCCCTTCATCGACTTCAAATTCGAGCGGGAGATCGGCAACGACATCCTCGCGGTGGAGGGGCTCACCAAGAAGGGCTTCTTCGAGAACCTCTCCTTCACAGTGCAGAAGGGGGACAAGATCGGGATCCTCTCCGACAAGTCCACCTCCGTCACCATGCTGTACGACATCCTCACGGGCAAGGCGGAGCCGGACGGCGGCACGGTGAAGTGGGGCAAGACCATCCAATACGGGTACTTCCCTGTGGACAACGGCTCCTTCTTCGACGGCTGTTCGCTCACCCTCGTGCAGTGGCTCTCGCAGTTCAGCAAGGACCATTACGAGGAGTATCTCCGCGGCTGGCTGGGGCGCATGCTCTTCTCGGGCGAGGAGGCGCTCAAAGAGGCAAGGGTGCTTTCGGGCGGCGAGAAGGTGCGCTGCATGCTCGCCAAGATGATGCTCGAAGGGGGGAATTTCCTCATCTTCGACGAGCCGACCAACCACCTCGACCTCGAGAGCATCACGGCGCTCAACAACGGGTTGACCGCCTTCAAGGGGTGCATGCTCCTCACCTCGCACGATCAGGAGCTCATGAATACCGTCTGCAACCGCATCATCGCGATCGACGGCGGAAAGACCTTCGACAAGAACGTGACCTTCGATGAATATCTCGATCTCGTGAACGCCTGACCCTTTCGCGCGGCTCCCTTCGGGGAGCCTTTTTTTGTGCGAAGGAAACACGCGAGGGGGGAATTTGATAAGATCTATCATTTTGAGTCGATTTTTATAAAATCTCCTTGAAATTTTTTTCAAATCTCACTTGTTTTTTTGCGCCCGCTCTGCTATAATACATACACTCTCGCGGAGGAAGGGCTACCCCTTCGGCGCGCGGGAGAGGGAAGTCACCGAACATGTTGGATCAATTCTACAATAAGATCGGCGCAACGTCGCCCGTGCCCGTCGTCATCATTTCGGTGGCGATCATGTTGCTTGCGGGCTTTTTGGGGACGCGGGTGACCAAGCTGCTCAAACTGCCCAACGTCACCGCCTATATCCTCGTCGGAATCGTGCTCGGACCGTACTGCCTCGACCTCGTGCCCGAGTACGTCTCGTCGGGCATGGACTTCATCTCGGACATCGCGCTCGCCTTCATCGCGTTCAGCGTGGGCGAATATTTCCGCTTCTCCGTCCTCAAAAAGGAGGGCGGGGCGGTGGTGGTGATCACCCTCTTCGAGGCGCTCCTCGCCTCCGTTCTCGTGTTCGTGCTCACCTATTTCATCCTGCATCTCGGGCTGGCGTTCTCCATCATTTTGGCGGCGCTCGCCTCGGCGACCGCGCCCGCCTCCACCATGATGACCATCCGCCAGACCAAGGCGCACGGCGAATTCGTGGATACCCTCTTCGGCGTCGTCGCCCTCGACGACGTCGTCAGCCTCCTCGCGTACAGCGTGGCGGTCTCCGTCGCGCTCGCCTCGCTCGGGAGCGGCTTTACCGCCGCGGACATCCTCCTGCCCATCGCGTGGAATCTCATGATGATCGCGGTCGGCGTCGCCTTCGGCTTCCTGCTCAAAGTGCTCATGGCGAAGCGCTCCACCGACAACCGCCTCATCGTCTCGGTCGCCTTTCTCTTCGCCATGTGCGGGATCGGCGCCGCCGTGGACGTCTCGCCCCTGCTCGGGTGCATGGCGATGGGGACGGTGTACATCAACGTGTCGGGCGACGACAAACTCTTCAAACAGCTCAACTATTTCAGCCCGCCCATCCTTCTGCTCTTCTTCGTGAAGTCCGGTCTCGGCTTCCGTCTCGATTCCCTCGTCAGCGCGGAGAGTGCCCCGGGGGGGATGCCCCTGCTCGTCATCGGCGTGCTGTACTTCGTGGTGAGAATCGTCGGGAAGTATTGCGGCGCGTTCGTCGGATGCGCCATCGCCAAGAAGCCGAAAAAGGTGCGCAACTATCTCGGGATGGCGCTCACGCCGCAGGCGGGCGTCGCGATCGGGCTCGCCGTGTTAGGCGCCCGCGTGCTCGGCGGCGAGACGGGCGCCATGCTCGAGACCATCGTCCTCTCGTCGAGCATCCTCTACGAGCTCATCGGTCCCGCGCTCGCGAAACTTTCGCTCTACCTTTCGGGCTCGTACGGAAAGGAGGGCGTGGAGGAGGGCGCGCCGCCTTCCTCGCGCGAGGAGGAGGTCGCTTCCTTAAAGGAGCGGCTGTGCGCCATCCAGAAGGAGCTCTCCGTCAAAGAATACGCGCGTTCGCCCGAGGAGGAGGCATTCTTGGAGGCGACCCTTCCCGCCGAGGAGGATTCGGACTCCGCGGGCGCGCAGTACAACCGAAAAAAATTCATCAATAAGAGGTGACATATGCCTACCGATTTTCTTGCCGATCTCCTCGGGGATTGGTCGCGCGAGGTCAACATCGCGTCAACCGCCTTTAAGACGGTGCTCGTCATCATCATGGCGCTCATCTTGGGATGCGAGCGCGCGCGCAACCGCCATGCCGCGGGACTGCGCACCTTCATCGTGCTCTCCATCGGCTCGATGTTCGCGGGGATAGGGGACATGTTCTTCATCACCGTGCTCGGCGTGAGCTTCTCCTTCCTGTCGGCGGCGGTGTTCATCGGCATCTCCGTCATCACGGCGAACACCATCATCTTCTCCTCCAAGAACCAGCTCATGGGGCTCACGACCTCCGTCGGCATGTGGGCGATGACCATCATCTCCGCCATCCTCGGCTTCGGGCTGTACACCGCCGCCCTCATCGGGTTCGCCGCCCTCATGGTGGGACTGCTCGGCTTCTCGGGCATCGAGCGGTACATCAAAAACAAGTCCGACCACTTCGAGATCCATCTCGAACTCAAATCGAGGAGCGGCTTGCAGGAGTTCACCGCGGCGGCGCGGGAGTTCGGACTCACCATCGACAATCTCGAAGTCAACCCCGCCTATGCAAATTCGGGGCTGAGCGTGTACACCGTCAAGTTCACCATCGCGGACAAGACTCTCCGCAAGAAGAGCCACGGCGACATCATCGAGGCGCTCTCCGTTTTAGACTGCGTGTATTACGTCGAAAAAATTGGATGAGCCAAAAAGCTCCGCGATATGCGCTCCGCGCCCCCGTTCCGCAAGCGAACGGGGGCGCGGTTTTTGTCTTGCGCCGCCCGCCTTTTCGACCCGAAAAAGGGGCGAAAAAGAAGCTCTCGACATTTTTGTACAAAAATCGATGAATTTTGTAAATAATTCTTTGAATTTTGTACAAAAATAGCTTTACAAACGGACGGATGTGTTTTATAATAGGGCTCCACATCAAAAAAAGGGGTAAATCATATGAAACGCATTCTGATTTTAGAGAGCAACGAGGCGTTCGCCTCGGAGCTTGCGGCGCACTTCGAGGGGGAGGGATATGAGGTCTGCGGCGTGACGGGGGACGGGCGCGAGGGGCTCAAGCTCCTCGAGAAGGCGCCCGACGTCGTCGTGATGAGTCTGCTCCTCAAAAACGCCGACGGCTTCACCGTCATGGAGGAGGCGAGGGCGGCGGGGCGCAAGGCGGACTTCGTGGTGCTCGGAAATTTCTCGGACGACAAGATCATCAACCGCACCATCACGTTGGGCGCGCGGTACTATCTCATGAAGCCCGTCTCCGCGGAGATCGTGGGGGAGCGGGTCGCCGAGCTCTCCGCCGAGGCGCTTCCGCAGAAGGAGAAGTTCGAGCGCCGCCGCGCGAGTTCGCTCGACGAGCGCATCTCGGGCATCTTCATCTCCATCGGGATCCCGCCGCACATCAAGGGATACAACTATCTGCGGGAGGGAATCAAGATGGCGGTGAACGATCCGCACGTCATCAACAACGTCACGAAGGGACTGTATCCCGTCATCGGGGAGCGCTTCCAGACCTCGGCGAGCAAGGTGGAACGCGCCATCCGCCACGCCATCGAGGTCGCGTGGAACCGCGGGCGGGTGGACGCCGTGAACGCCATCTTCGGCGCGCGGGTGTACATCGGGAGCGAGAAACCGACCAACAGCGAATTCATCGCGCTCGTCGCCGATAAGCTCATTTTGGAGAGCATGGTATAGGGGCACGCGTCCGACGCGGGGAAGCGGAAGGCTTCTCCGCATTTTTTTATCGGGCGCCCCTCCGCCGCCGTCCGCACGGAAAAAACGAAAAGCGGCAAAATTCTGCTCCAATTTCGTTGAAAAATTCGTCGGGAAATGCTATACTATTGAATGCAATCACAGGCGCTTCCTCCATAGGAGGAAAACGGAGGTCTATCTTGAACGGATTCGGTCGCGGGGGCGAAAAGGACAAGCGGAAGGGCACGGGCATTTTCACGCGGGAGACGGTGGGAATGACGTTGCTCCTCTTCGGCGTCATCGCGTTTTTCATCGCCGTAACGGGGCAATATGTATTCGGGGAGGTGGGGCTCGCCATCGCCTCCTTCTTCGTGGGGCTTCTCGGGTTCTTCGTCTATCCCGCGCTGCTCCTCCTCATCTATGCCTCTCTCGTGCTCGTCTCGGGCAAGAAATTTCTCCCCGCTGCGTGGATCGCGCGGGGGACGCTCCTATGCGTTTGCGTCTTTTTCATCGTACATACCGCCACGGCGGAGCGCTTCGTCGCGGGCGGATACGGGAGCTATCTGAGCGGATGCTGGAACGCCGCGCTCTCGGGCATCGGCGGCGGCACGGGCGGCGGCGTGATCTTCGGGCTCGTCGCCTATCCCGTGCGCTATCTGCTGTCCGCGGCGGGGGCGTATATCGTATTCGCCTTCCTCACCGCGCTCTCCCTCTTCTTCCTCCTTCTGCTCACGCCGTTGAAGGGAGTGATCTTCCCGCGCACGCGGGACCGCGCGCCCGCACGCGAGAAGAAGGTCAAAACGGAGGGGAGCCGTCCCTATCCCGTGGCGGTGTTCGGCGAACCCGCGGAGACGGCGGACCGCGGGGAGACTCCCCCCGTGCGCCTCACGCCGACCGCCGCGGCGGCGTCTGCCGTCCCGACGGAGGAGCAAGCCCGTTATAGCCGCGACATCCTCTTCCGCGACGATCCCGCGGAGAATTACCGCAAAAATCTGATCTTCGACCGCGATTCGCGGTTCAATTCCATGCCGCGCCGCAGCAGTATGGAGTTCGGGACGCCCGCGCCCGCGCCCGCGCCCGCGCCGACGCCCGCTCCCGCGCCGACGCCGGCTCCTGCGCCCGCGCCCGCCCCCGCGCCGACGGCTCTCTATCCCGATGCGCCCACCTCCTATGCGGACGCCTATACCGCACAGGCGGAGAGCGCGCGTTCCGCCATGCCCAAGCGCGTGACCGAGACGGAGCCTACCAAGGAGGAGGGCAACGATTATCAGCAGAGGGCGTCCTACCGTGCGCCCTCCCCGCCCTTGCCTCCGCACGATTACTATTCGCACGACGTGGACCCCGACGGCTATCCTCTTCCCGAGGAGCCCATCCCTCCCGCCGAGCCCGTGTTCCCCGCCCGCGAACAGCCCGCGGAGAACGACAGATTCTCGCGCGAACAGCCCACAGAGAGAGATATTTTCTCCCGTGAACAACCCGTGGAGCGCGACATCTTCTCGCGCGAACAGCCCGTGGAGCGCGACATCTTCTCGCGCGAGCAACCTGCGGAGCGAGATATTTTCTCGCGCGAACAGCCTGCGGAGCGCGACATCTTCTCGCGCGCACAGCCCGCGGAGCGCGACATCTTCTCCCGCGAACAGCCCGAGGAGAACGACAGATTCTCGCGCGGAGAGCCCGAGGACGATGCGGAGAACCGCGGCGGGGAGTCCGAGGCGTTCCGCCTGCGGTCCTTCGGCTCCGATTCGTCCGACCGACGGGAGGAGCTCCCCGAGGAGCGGAGGCGCTCCGTCGCCGACCTCTTCGACGACGGGTATGAGGACGACGAGCCCTTGGAAGAGACGAGGGGGGAGAGGGGGCTTCGCGAAGCCGTCGCCCGAACGGGCGGAGAGAAAGAGAAGGAGGAGCGTCCGCACGTCTATGCGCCCTATCGTCGCCCCGACACGGGCAAGTTCACGCAGTACGACGACGCGGTGACCGTCTCGCAGGAGGAGATCGAGCGCAATTCCGCCATCATCGTGGAGACCCTTGCGGGCTTCCGCGTGGACGCGGAGGTGGTGAAGGTGACGAGCGGATCCGCCGTGACGCGGTACGACATCGATATCCCGAGGAACATCGCCGTCCGCACCGTCATCAAGCGCGACGCGGAGATCGCGATGCGCCTCCATGCGCGCGACGGCGTGAACATCTATTCCAACTCCGAGGTGGGGGCGATCTCCATCGAAGTCCCCAACGCCCATCGCGCGACGGTGGGCATCCGCTCCATTCTGAGCGCGGACGAGTATGTGAACGCCAAGCCGGGCTCCCTCATGTTCGCCATCGGCAAGAACGTGGAGGGGCGGAGCGTGTGCGGCAACATCGTCAAGATGAAGCACATCCTCGTGGCGGGGTCCACAGGCTCGGGCAAGTCGGTCTGCCTCAACGCCATGCTCATCTCCCTCATCTGCAAATATTCGCCCGAAGATCTCCGCCTCATCCTCATCGATCCCAAGAAGGTGGAGTTCACGGTGTTCGACGGGCTCCCGCACCTCATGATTAACGAGATCATCGCCGACGCACAGAAGGCGGTGATGGCGCTCACATGGGCGATCAAGGAGATGGAGCGCCGTTACAGCCTGTTCGAGCAAAAGACGCGCGGCGGCATGAACGTGCACAATTTGGACGAATATAACGACCATCTCAGCGAGGGAGAGGTGAAGCTCCCCAAGATCGTCATCGTGGTGGACGAGCTCGCCGACCTCATGTCCGTCGCCAAGAAGGATATCGAGGAGCGCATCCAGCGGCTCGCGCAGAAGGCGCGCGCCGCCGGGATCCATCTCGTCATCGCCACCCAGCGCCCCTCGGTGGACGTCATCACGGGCGTCATCAAGGGCAACCTCCCCACGCGCATGGCGTTCCGCGTCATTCAGGAGGTGGACTCCCGCACCATTCTCGACGAGTCGGGCGCGGAGAAACTGCTCGGCAACGGCGATATGCTCTACCGCACCGAGGGCATGTTCAATTGCCAGCGCGTGCAGGGCGCTTTCCTCAGCTCGCAGGAGGTGCAGTCCATCATCGAGGACGTCAAGGCGAACAACGACGCCTTCTTCGACGACACGGTGGCGGACTATATCAACAAGTCGGACTCCGCGGGCGGCGACGACTCCGCGGCGGACGACGATGGCGGCGCCGCCGACCAGCAGTATATCAAGGCGCTCGGCATCGTGGTGAAGCTGGGCTCCGCCTCCATCTCGCTCATCCAGCGCAAGTGCTCGGTCGGCTACAACCACGCGGGCAAGATCATCGAATGGATGGAGAATATGGGCTATATCTCGGAGTTCGACGGCAAGGCGAAGGCGAGGACGGTGCTCCTCACCAAAGAGGAATACGAAGCGAAGTACGGGAGCTTGGATTGATGCTGAAAAAGACGTTCGGCATGCTCTTCTTCGGATGCGATAAGAACCGCGTGGACGGCGAGCGCCTTCTCGGGGAGATCGCGCGGCGGGGGTGCCCCGTGACCGACGACCTCTCCGAGGCGCAGATTCTCATCGTGAACACGTGCGCCTTCCTCAACGCCGCGCGCGAGGAGTCCATCGACGCGATCGTCGGTGCGAACCGCCTCCGCGAGGGCAAGCTGGAAAAGATCGTAGTCACGGGCTGTCTGCCCGAAAAATTCATCGGGGAGCTGTATCCCGCCCTCACCGAGGGGGACGTCTTTCTCGGCGTGAAGGACGCGGACGAGCTCTTCCCCGCGCTCGAACGCGCCTATGCGGGCGAGCGCGTGAACGCCGTCGGATGCGGCGGGGGAGAGAGGGGGACGCGCGCCGTCTCCACCCCGTCCCATCTCAAATATCTCAAAATTGCGGACGGCTGTTTCAACCATTGCACCTACTGCCTCATCCCCAAGATCAGGGGGCGCTATGTCTCCTATCCCATGGAGGAGCTCGTCGGAGAGGCGCGCTCGCTCGGGGAGACGCAGGAGCTCGTGCTCGTCGCGCAGGATACGACCCGCTATGGCGAGGACGGGGGGAAGAACCGCTTCGCGGAGCTCATCGCCGCCCTCTCGGCGCTCGAAAATATCCGCCATATCCGCCTTCTGTACTGCTATCCCGAGGCGATCACGGAGGAGCTCATCGCCGAGGTGCGGGACGACCCGAAGGTCCTCAAATATCTCGATATCCCCATGCAACACTGCGAGGACAGGATTCTGAAACGCATGGGAAGGCGGTCGTGCAAGGCTCAGCTCCTCTCCCTCACGGAGCGGCTGAGGCGGGAGATTCCCGGCATCGCCCTCCGCTCCACCTTCATCGCGGGCTTCCCCTCGGAGACGGAGGAGGAACACAGGGCGCTCCTCTCCTTTTTGAGGGAGGTCCGCCTCGACCAGTGCGGCTTCTTCGCCTATTCGCGCGAACCCGACACGCCCGCCTACGGGATGGAGGGACAGGTGCACCCGTCCACCAAGAAGCGGTGGGTGCGCGAGCTGTACGAGGCGCAGGCGGAGATCTCCGCCCGAAACCTCACGGCATGGCGGGGAAAGACCGTCTCCGTGCTCTGCGACGGACGCAGCGGCGACGGATGGGTGGGCAGGACCTACTTTCAGGCGCCCGAGATCGACGGCACCGTCCTCTTTTCCGCGAGAGGTCCCCTCAAAGCGGGGGAAGTGTATCCCGTATACATCGAAGATTCCGATTCTTACGACCTGTTCGGTCGATGCGAGGCAAACCTATGAATTTACCCAACAAGATCACTCTGACGCGCATCTTCATGATTCCCGTGTTCGTCGTCCTCTTCTTCGTCGAATTTCCCTATCATGAGCTCGTCTCCGCCGTCGTGTTCGCGCTCGCCGCGTTCACCGATTTTCTCGACGGCCACATCGCGAGAAAGTACCACCTCGTCACCAACATGGGGAAATTTCTCGACCCCATTGCCGATAAAGTGCTCGTCTCCACGGCGTTCATCCTCATGCTCACCCGCCCCGCGGTGTTCTCGTACGGCGGCTTTGCGGGCTGGGGCATCGTCGTCGCGGGGGTGTGCATCGCCCTCATCATGGCGCGTGAGCTCATCGTGAGCGGCTTCCGCCTCATCGCGGTGGAGCGCGGGCTGGTGCTCGCCGCCGACAAGCTCGGCAAGATCAAGACGGTGACGCAGGACCTCGCCATCCCCGCCATCCTCGTCACGATGTCCTTCCTCGGGCAAGAGGGGTGCATCGCAGGGTGCGCCGTCGGCTATGCCCTCCTGCTCGCCGCGACCGTTCTCACCGTCGTCTCGGGCGTGCACTACATCGTCAGGAACAGACAGGTGCTGAAAGAGGAGAGAGAGCAAGCGTGAAGTACGCCGTCGTCGTTCTATTCAATAACCGCACCTCGCTCGGCGAGCTGGAATATGCGCCCGTGACGGACGCACTGCTCTCGGGCGGCGTGTTCTTGGACGAGGTCTCCTTCCTTCCCTACGACGCCCCGATGGACGTGTCGGCGGCGGTCTACCGTCTGGCGCTCGACTGCGACGGCGTGTTCATGGTGTGCGACTCCGTGCTGCTCTCCGCGGCGCGGACGGCGCTCGAAGCGGCGGCGGAGAAGCCCTTCGAAGAGGAGTATTTCTTGGAGACGGAGCGCTGTCTCTTCGGTGCCCTCCCCACGGGGGAGCGGGGCGCGGAGATCGTGCGGACGCAGGCGGTCCCCCGCGTGGACGCCCGCCGCAAGCGGACCTACCTCCGCGTCGTCCTCCGCACGGCGATGGCGCCGCATGAAAAGCTCCGCGAGGCGGTCTCGCATGCCGAGGCGGCGGCGGGCGGGGCGCTCGCTCTGCACGTCGCCGAGAAATACGGCTGTGCGCGCATCGAACTCATCTATGACCAGCTCACCCCCAAGATGACCGCCGACGAGACCGTCCGCATCCTCGCGTCCGAACTCGCCGACTATCTGTATTCGCTCGAGGACGAGAGCGTGGCGCAGAGGCTTGTCGAGCTTCTCACGCTCCGTCGGCTCAAAGTCTCCACGGCGGAGAGCTTCACGGGGGGCGGCGTGGGGCGCGCCATCGTGCGGGTCCCCGGGGCGAGCGCCGTCTTTTACGAGGGCGTGAACGCCTATGACGGCGCCGCCAAGACGGCGCGGCTGGGCGTTTCGGAGCAGACGCTCAAAGAGAAGGGCGCCGTGTCGGACGAGACCGCCTACCAGATGGCGGCGGGGCTCCTCGAGGGGGGGAAGTGCGACCTCGCCATCGCCACGACGGGCATTGCGGGACCCTCTTCCGACGAGCGCAACACCCCCGTCGGGCAGTGCTTTATCGCCGTCGGCACGAAGGAACAGGTGCGCGTGTACCGCTTTCGGCTGGCGGGGGACAGAGAGACGGTCACGGAGACGGCGATCGTCTATGCGCTCTTCCTCGCGTACAGGGAGATCAAGGATACCGATAAAACCATAAGGAGAACGATATGAACGAAGAAAAACTCAAAGCGCTCGACGCGGTCCTCGCGCAGATCGAGAAGTCGTACGGCAAGGGCGCCATCATGAAGCTGGGCGAGAACGCGGGCAATACCGACATCGAGGTCATTCCCACGGGCTGTCTCGCCCTCGATCTGGCGCTCGGCGTGGGAGGTCTCCCCCGCGGCAGGATGATCGAGATTTACGGTCCCGAATCTTCGGGCAAGACGACGGTCGCCCTGCACGCCGTCGCGGAGGCGCAGAAGATGGGCGGGATCGCCGCCTTCGTGGACGCCGAGCACGCGCTCGACCCCGGCTATGCCAAGAAGCTCGGCGTCGATCTCGACGAGCTCTACGTCTCCCAGCCCGACACGGGCGAACAGGCGCTCGACATCGTGGACGCGCTCGTGCGCTCCTCGGCGGTGGACATCATCGTGGTGGACTCCGTCGCGGCGCTCACCCCCAAGGCGGAGATCGAGGGGGACATGGGAGATTCCCACGTCGGGTTGCAGGCGCGCCTTATGTCGCAGGCGCTCCGCAAGCTGACCGCCATCGTCAACAAGAGCAAGACGTGCGTGGTGTTCATCAACCAGCTCCGCGAGAAGGTGGGCGTGATGTTCGGCAATCCCGAGGTGACGCCGGGCGGCAAGGCGCTCAAATTTTACGCCTCGGTGCGCATCGACGTGAGAAAGACCGACCTCTTGAAGGACAGCGACGGCGCCTCGGGCAACCGCACGCGCGCAAAGGTGGTGAAGAACAAGCTCGCGCCGCCCTTCCGTCAGGCGGAATTCGACATCCTGTACGGACAGGGCGTCTCGCAGGAGGGGTGCGTCATCGACCTCGGCGTCCAATACGACGTCATCAAGAAGAGCGGCGCATGGTACAGCTATAACGACAACAAGGTCGCCAACGGCAGGGAGCGCATGCGCGACTTCCTCAAAGACAATCCCGAGCTCATGGCGGAGATGATCGAGAAGATCAGAGCCGCCGCGAAGGGGAGCTCGGTCGCCGACGTGGCGGGCGCGGAGTGACGGTCTGCCCCGCGGGGCAAGGCGGTCTCGGAGAAGAGGATGAAACACGGTTTTATGAGGATGGCGGCGGCGAGCCCCGCAATGCGGGTCGCCGATCCCGCCTACAATGCGGAAAAGATCGTCGCGGTCATCGAAGCGCAGGCGAAGAAGGGGACGGAGCTCCTCGTCTTTCCCGAGCTCTCCCTCTCGGGCTATACCTGCGGCGATCTCTTCCGGCAGGAGACTCTCCTTCGCGGGTGCCTCGACGCGCTGAGAACGGTCGCGGCGGGCACGGCGGGGAAGCGGATGCTCGTCTTTGTCGGGCTCCCTCTCGCCCTGCGCGGCAAGCTGTATAATTGTGCCGCGGCGGTCGCGGACGGGGAGGTGAAGGGGTTCGTCCCCAAGACCTATCTCCCCGAATACGGCGAGTTTTACGAGGCGCGCTACTTTACGCCCGCGCCCGAGGAGCCACTCTTCTTCGAATGGGAGGGAAAGACTTGCGCCGTGCGGCGCGATCTCGCTATCCGCGAGCGCACGACGGGCGCGGTCGTCGCCTGCGAGATCTGCGAGGACCTCTGGGCGCCCGACTCTCCCTCCGTGCGGCACTGTGCGCGCGGCGCGACGGTCATCGTCAACCTCTCCGCCTCCGACGAGACGGTCGGAAAGCGGGAATACCGCAAAAAGCTCCTCGCCGCGCAGTCGGGCAAGAACATCTGCGCCTATCTGTACTGCGACGCGGGCGAGAGCGAATCGACGTCCGATATGATCTTCGCGGGCAACAGCATGGTGTATGAGAACGGCGTCTGCCTCGCGGAGAGCGCCCCCTTCTCGGGGGAGATCTGCGAAGCGGAGGCGGATATCGGGTTCCTCCTCTTCGAGCGGAGCAGGATGAGTACCTTCGTTTCCTCGGAAGGAGGGGAGGGGGAGTGCGTTGCCGACTTTTGGACGGAGGGCGATCTCACCCTCCGCACCGTCCGCCCGCTGCCCTTCGTCCCCCAAGAGGAGGGGGAGCGGAGGGACCGCGCCGAGCTCATCCTCAACATACAGGCGCACGCCCTCGCGCGGAGGCTGGGGCACACGGGCTCCAAGACCGCGGTGCTCGGCGTCTCGGGCGGGCTGGACAGCACGCTGGCGCTCCTCGTCTGCTGCCGCGCGTTCGACCTCCTCGGAAGGGACCGCAAAGGAATCGTCGCCGTCTCCATGCCTGGGTTCGGCACCACCCTCAAGACCAAGAACAACGCCGCGTCGCTCATGCAGGCGCTCGGCGTGACCATGCGGCAGATTCCCATCTCGCAGACCGTTCTTAAACACTTCAAGGACATCGGGCACGATCCCGAGGAGAAGAATGCGGCATACGAGAACGCACAGGCGAGATACCGCACGATGATTCTCATGGACCTCGCCAACGAGACGGGCGGGCTCGTCGTCGGCACGGGGGACCTCTCCGAACTTGCCCTCGGCTGGTGCACCTATAACGGCGACCACATGTCCATGTACGCCGTCAACGCCTCCGTCCCCAAAACTCTCGTGAAGCACCTCGTCCTCGCCGAAGCCGAACGGCTCGGCGGCAGGGCGGAGGTCGTCTTGAAGAGCGTCCTCGGAACGGAGATCTCGCCCGAGCTCCTTCCTCCCGACGCGGGGGGGAACATCACCCAAAAGACGGAGGACCTCGTCGGTCCGTACGAACTCAACGATTTCTATCTCTATCGCATGCTCCGCCGCGGGGACGGCCCCGCCAAGACGCTCTACCTCGCCGAACGCGCCTTTTCGGGGGCGTACGACAGGGCGACGCTGAAAAAGTGGCTCGTGAACTTTTACAGGCGGTTCTTCTCCCAGCAGTTCAAGCGCAACTGCATGCCCGACGGCGTGAAGGTGGGCTCCGTCTCCCTCTCGCCGCGCGCAGATTGGAGGATGCCGTCCGACGCGTCCGCGGCGCTCTGGGCGGAGGAAGCGGAAAAACTCTGAACTGCCGCGGCGGACCGCCGCGAAGAAACAAGGAGATCATATGGCATTTGACAAGAATTTCACGTGGGGGGTCGCCACGGCGTCCTATCAGATCGAGGGCGGCGCCCATGCGGCGGACAAGGGGCTGAGCGTCTGGGACGTCGGCTCCGCGACGAAGGGGCGCGTCTTTGAGGGGCACTCGGGCGATGTGGGGTGCGATCATTATCACCGCTTCCGCGAGGACGTGGCGCTCATGAAACAGCTCGGCGTGAAGGCGTACCGCTTTTCCCTCAATTGGGCGCGCCTTCTCCCCGCGGGGGAAGGCAAGGTGAGCGAGGACGGCAAGCGGTTCTATACCGAACTTCTGACCGAACTGAGGGCGGCGGGCATCGAGCCGTGGATCACCCTCTTCCATTGGGACTATCCCTATGCGCTCTATCTGCGCGGGGGATGGCTGTCTCCCGAGAGCCCGCGCTGGTTCGAGGAGTACGCGGGGGTCGTTGCCGAACTCTTCGGCGAATTTTGCGATCGGTTCATCCTCATCAACGAGCCGCAGGTCTTTCTCGGCGAGGGGCACTATCACGGCGGGCATGCGCCCTTCCTGAAGCTCTCCGCGGGGGAGGTGATGATCTGCGCGCACCACGTTCTGCTCGCCTGCGGCAGGGCGGAGAAGCGCATCCGCGAGGTATGCAAGCGCCCCGTGAAGATCGGCACCGCACAGGCGTTCTGGCCCTCGCTCCCCGTGCGGGAGGAGGACTATGCCTGTGCCGAGAGGGATACCTTCGCCTGCCATCGCGACTTCGGCTCCGTCAACTATTATACCGATCCGCTCATCCTCGGGCACTATCCCGAGGAGTTCGCCGCATGGCAGCGGGAGAGCGGCTTCTCCTATCCCCGATCCGACCTCAACGTCATCCGTTCGCAGCTGGACTTCTATGGCGTGAACACCTATTCGGGCAACTATGTGACGGAGCGGGACGGCGGCGCAGCGGAGGTGACGGCGGGTCCCTCCGTCCCCAAGACGGACATGCGCTGGAACGTCTATCCTGACGCGCTGTATTACGGACCCAAATATCTGTACCGCAGATACGGCTTGCCCATCGTGTACACCGAGAACGGGGTGGCGCTCACCGAGTGGAAAGACTTAAACGGCGAGATCAACGATTACAGCCGCATCGACTTTTTGAAGCGCTACCTGCGCGCCCTGCACCGCGCGGCGCAGGAGGTGCCCGTGGAGGGGTACTTCCATTGGACGCTGTACGACAACTTCGAATGGGCGGAAGGGTTCTCCAAGAAGTTCGGACTCGTGCATCTCGACCCCGAGACGGCGGAGCGCACGCCCAAGCTCAGCGCGGCTTGGTACAGACGGGTCATCGAGACGAACGGCGAGGAGATCTGGAAATAACGAAAAGCTCCCGCGTCCCGCTCTGCATCCGAAAACCGATCACGCGAAACCGCTCCACGGTTTCGCGTTTCGTCTTTCGGGGGAAAAGCGTCGAAGGCTTAATTTTTTTCGAATTTCGCAAAAACGCTTGACAGGCAATACTATGCAATATATAATATCATTCAAAGAGGGGTATCAATGGATATTCAGATGAAAAAGGGGCTGTTGGACGTTTGCGTGCTCGCGCTCCTCGAGAGGGGAGATTCCTACGGCTATCAGCTCATAACCGAACTTTCCGCAGTCGTCGAGGTGTCCGAATCGACGCTGTACCCCATTTTGAAGCGGTTGGAGGCAGGGGGGCTGTTCACGACGTACACGCGCGAACACAGCGGCAGGCTTCGGCGGTATTACCGCATCACGGAGGCGGGGCGGGAGCGCCTCGGACAGTTCGAAGCGGAGTGGGCAGAACTCGAACGCATCCACGATTTTATCGCGGGAGGAAGAACATGACGAAGAGAAAATATTTGAAGCAGCTCGCAAGATCGCTCAAAGGCGTGCCCGCGCGCGAGCGGGAGGACCTCCTCTCCTATTACGATGAGCTCATCGAAGATCGCTTGGAGCAGGGGAGATCTCCGCGCGACGTGTTTTCGGAGCTGGAACCGCCCGAGACGGTCGCCCAAACCTACCTCCGCGAACGCGCGGCGGAAGGGGAAAAGGGGGATGGGCGGGCGCGCAATGTCCGAAGGGGCGCAGGTGCGCACGTCGGGAGCGTCGTCCTCGCCGTGCTCGCGAGCGTCTTTCTCGGGCTCCTTCTTGCGGTATGCGCGGTCGCGGCGGCGGGGATGGCGATCGCTGCCGTCTACGTCCTCATCGTCTCCTTCGGGCTCATCGGCACGGGGCATGCGGTGCTCTTCTTCGCGCAGTGGGGCATGGCATTCGCCCTGTTCGCGCTCGCCATCCTTTCGGAACAGGCGGCGGTGCTCCTTGCAAGGGCATGCGGCGGGATGTGGCGGGCTGTCTCGGGCGGCGCCGCGCGCAAGCCTTCGCATAGGGGCACGCGGCGCACCCTGATCGCGGGCGGGGCGGTGCTCCTCGGCGGCTGTCTCCTGTTCACGGCGGCATTCGGGTCACTCGGATTTGACGGGAAGAACCTCGCCGTGACGGAGGGACTCGCCGTGCGCGAACAGTTGCTCGATATCTCCGATGCGCTCGTCCTGCAAGTTGACAATTCGGCGGTCACGGTGAGAAGGTCGGAGGAGGAGACGTGCAAGCTCGTCTACCGCGAGTTCTCCGAGAGTCCCAAGGATTTTTCCTTCCGAAACGGGACCGCCGTGCTCGGCAGTGAGAGCGGCTTCGGCACGGTCATGGGCGCCTCGTTCGGGCTCCAATGGCGGCATGGGCTATTCGTCGGCGCCGTCGCGGGCGACCTGCAAGAGGCGGAACTTGTTCTGCCCGCCTCCTTTGCGGGCGATCTCACCGTGCAGATCCGCAACGGAGCTCTCTCTGTCGCGGACATGGTATGCTCCGACCTCACAGTCGAGACGACGAACGGCGCGATTTCCTTGAAGAATGTCACCGCCGAGACGGTGACGGCGGAGACGGTGAACGGCGCGATACGTCTTGATAATGTCGCGTGTGCGCGCGTGCGTTCGTCTGCGACCAACGGCGCCATCCGCTTGGAGCGGTTGGCGGCGGACAACATCTCTCTGCATACGACCAACGGCGCCGCCACGGGGACGCTCACAGGCGCCGAGGCGGAGTATTCGATCGCCGCTTCGTGCCGCGTGGGCGCGTGCAACCTTCAAGACCGCGCGGGCGGCTCCAAGCGGCTCGAAGTGCGCGTCGGCAACGGCGCGGTGAACATCGGCTTTCTCGGATAGTCGGAAAGAAACGGGGGCGGGCGGCACTCTCTGCCGCCCGCCGAAAAAATTTTTAGTTCGCAATGGCGAACTTTTTGCAAAAAAGGGCGAAAAAACAGTTGACACGCCGATTTTTTCGTGATAGAATAAGGGCAGTTCGCAGGTGCTAACCCATCTGCGCGGGCGTCCGCAGACGGCGGGCGTATTTCGGGGGAAACGGTTCGCTTCGGCGAACCGCAACTTCGGAAAGTCGGTTCGCAATGGCGAACTAAAAAAAGGAGATAGGTATGCCGTTGGTACTTGCACCGCTCGGACAGGAGGTCCGCATCGTAAAGATCGTTGCGGACGACAAGACGAAGAAGCATCTGTCCAATCTCGGCGTGCTCGTGGAGGGGAGGATCACCGTCCTCTCGGCGAGCGGGGGGAGCACCGTCTGCCGCGTGAAGAACGGAAGGCTCGCCCTCGACCGCGACGTCGCCGCACACATCTATGTGGCATAAATTAAAATTTTGTTCGGAGGAGAATACCTTGAAAACGCTTGATTCATTTACCGTCGGCGAAATGGGCGTCGTGCGCGCCGTTTCGGGCGAGGGAAGAATCCGCCGCCGTCTCTTCGACATGGGCGTGACGCCCGGCGCGGAGGTCCTGTTGCGCAAGAAGGCGCCGCTCGGCGATCCGTTGGAGATCACCATCCGCGGCTATGAACTCACCCTTCGCAAGACGGAGGCGGAGCTTGTCATGATGGAGGAGAAAAGATGATGAAGTTTGCTTTGGCGGGCAATCCCAACTGCGGGAAGACCACACTTTTCAATCTGCTCACGGGGTCCACGGCGTACGTCGGCAACTGGCCGGGCGTCACGGTGGATAAGCGCGAGGGGACGTACAAGCGGGGGGAGGAACCGGTGAAGATCGTCGATCTGCCCGGCATCTATTCGCTCTCGCCCTATACGCCCGAGGAGGTCATTTCGAGGAACTTCATCCTCGATGAGAGGCCTGAGTGCGTCATCAACATCGTAGACGCGACCAACCTCGAACGCAACCTCTATCTCACCACCCAACTCATGGAGATCGACGTCCCCGTCATCCTTGCGCTCAACATGATGGACGCCGTGGAAAAGAGCGGCGACGCGGTGGACGCGAGGGAGCTCGAGGAGAAGATCGGGTTGCCCGTCGTCGCCATTTCGGCATTGAAGGGGACGGGCATCAAGGAGCTCATGGACAGGGCGATCGCGGTGGCGAAGAAGCCGCGCGAGGGGGTAACCGTGCTGCACGATTCTCCGCTCGCCCACCTCGTGCGGGATGTGACCATCGCCCTTAGGGGCGCAAAGGTGGGGGCGCCGCTCTTCCACGCCGTGAAGCTCGCCGAGATGGACGAGATCGAGGTGAAGATGCACCCCGAGCTCGTCAAGATGGTGGACGAATTCAAGGCGACCTTCAAGGACGACACCTTCGGGAACGACCTCGAAGCGGTCGTCGCGGACGCGAGATACAAGTACATCTCCGCGAACTATTCCTCGGCGTACAGAAAGAAGCAGAGGGGAGAGAAGCTCTCCAAGAGCGACAGGGCGGATAAGATTCTCACCAACAAGTGGGCGGGCATCCCCATCTTCGTCGTCATCCTCTTCTTCGTGTTCCATTTCACCTTCTCGGAGGACCTGTTCTTCATCGGCGCATGGGCGGGTGTCGGCGGAGGGGAGCTCCCCACGCTCGAAGCGCTCGGCTATGATATGGAAAACCCCGGCGTCACCCTCCTCGCCTGTTTCTATGACGGCGCGCTCTTCTCCCCCGGCGTCATTTTGACGAAGATATGGGAATGGCTGCTCAATTGGGTGGGCGAGCTTCTCGGGCTCATCACGAAGGACGCGCCCCTCTGGGTCGGCAGTTTCATCCAAGACGGCATCTGGGGCGGGCTCTCCGCCGTGCTCGGCTTCCTGCCGCAGATTCTCGTGCTGTTCCTCTTCTTCTCCATCCTTGAAGATTCGGGCTACATGGCGCGCGTCGCCTTCATCATGGACCGCATCTTCCGCCGCTTCGGGCTTTCGGGCAGGGCGTTCATGCCCATGATCATGGGCTTCGGGTGCTCTCTTCCCGCCATGATCAACACCCGCACCCTTGCCGACGAACAGGAGCGCACGGCGACCATCCGCGTCATCCCCATGTTCTCGTGCGGGGCGAAGCTCCCCATCCTCACGGCGATCGCGGGCGGCATCGTCTCCTACTTCGGCGTGGGCAATGCCGACCTCATCACCTACGGCATGTATCTCATCGGCATCGTCACGGCGATCGTGTGCGTCCTCCTCATGCGCAGTACCACCATGCGCGGCGAAGTCCCGCCCTTCATCATGGAACTCCCCGCCTATCACGCGCCCCTCTTCAAGGGACTCATGATCCATCTGTGGGATAAGACTAAGCACTTCGTGAAGAAGGCGTTCACCATCATCTTCGCGTCCACCATCGTCATCTGGTTCCTCTCCAACTTCTCGTGGGATTGGCATTTCCTGCCCGAGGAGATCGAATACGAGGGCGAGACCATCCTCGCCAACCTGCACACCGACCGCAGTATCCTCGGCTCCGTCGGCATGCTCATCCAGCCTCTCTTCACGCCGCTCGGCTTCGGCTCCCAGCTCGGCGCGTTCGGGTGGGTGTTCGCCGTCGCCGCCATCACGGGGCTCGTCGCGAAGGAGAACGTCATCGCGACCTTCGGCACCCTCGCCGCCTGCGTCGCGGGGAGCTTCATGGCGACGGAGGAGGGCATCGAAGAGGCGGTCACGATGATCGGCGCAACGGGCATCACCATCCCTGCGCTCATCGCCTTCATCGCCTTCAACATGGTCACCATTCCCTGCTTCGCGGCGTGCGCCACGGCGCGGGCGGAGCTTCCCGAGGGCAAGTTCAAGTGGACGCTTCTCTTCTGGCTCGTCACCTCCTACGTCGTCGGCACGGCGATCTATCTCATCGGCTCGTGGTGGTGGACGGCGTTCATCGTCGCGGCGGTCGCCGCGGCGGCGGTCACGGGCATCGTGCTGTGGAATAAGAAGCACCCCGTCCGCACCGCAGACGCCCAAGCGGAGGCGGCTTCGCAGGCCGCTTCGGAGGACTCCGAATGAGCTGGTGGGAGATCTGCATCATCGTCGCGGCGGTCTGCTTCGTGCTCGCCGTCGCCGTGGCGGCGATCGTCCGCAAGAAGCGGGGCAAGACGGGCTGCGACTGCGGTTGCGCCTCGTGCGCCTGTCCGTGCTGTAAGGCGAAGAAAGAGGAACGGAAACGGTAAATCGCTCATACTCTATCTCCATAAATCTTCCGGAAAGGGGACGCCGCGAGGCGCCCCCTTTCCCGCGGGGAAGGCTGTTTAATCGGCGGCATACCGCGGTATAATAAAGGGGAACGAAGAAAGGGGGTACGCATATGGACGCACAGAATTTCACACAGAGATCGATTCAGGCGATCCGCGACGCGCAGACGGCGGCGGTGGAGCGCGGGAACAGCGAACTTACGGCGCTTCATCTCGGATGGGCGCTCTTGGAGCGGGACGGGCTCGTCTATCGCGTCGTCGCCCGTTCGGGCGCGGACGCGGAGGGGCTCGCCAAAGCGATGGGCGAAGAGCTCGACCGTCTGCCCCGAGTCTCAGGCGCTTCCGCGGGAAACGTCTATCCCACGGCGGCGTTCCAGCGCACGCTCTCGGAGGCGGAGAAGCTCGCCGCGGGCATGAAGGACGAATACATCTCCGTCGAACATCTCTTCCTCTGTCTCCTCGATCGGGACGAGGGAAGGTTGAAGGAGACGTTCGCCCGCTTCGGCGTCACCAAGGAGCGCTTTTTGAAGGGACTGAAAGAGGTCCGCGGCAACCAGAACGTGACGAGCGACAACCCCGAGGAGACCTACGAGGCGCTCGAAAAGTACGGCACCGACCTCACCAAGCGCGCGCGGGAGCACAAATTGGAGCCCGTGATCGGGCGGGACGAGGAGATCCGCAACGTCATCCGCATCCTCTCGCGCAAGACGAAGAACAACCCCGTGCTCATCGGCGAGCCGGGGGTGGGCAAGACGGCGATCGCCGAGGGGCTCGCCCAGCGCATCGAGAAGGGAGACGTGCCAGAGGGGCTCAAAAACAAGACGCTCTTCGCGCTCGACATGGGTGCGCTCATCGCGGGGGCGAAGTACCGCGGGGAGTTCGAGGAGCGGCTCAAAGCGGTCTTGCAGGAGGTGACGAAGTCCAACGGCGGCGTGCTCCTCTTCATCGACGAGCTCCACACGGTGGTCGGCGCGGGCAAGACGGAGGGCGCGATGGACGCGGGCAACCTCTTGAAGCCCCTCCTCGCCCGCGGCGAACTGCACTGTATCGGCGCCACCACCCTCGACGAATACAGGAAGTATATCGAGAAGGACGCGGCGCTCGAACGCAGGTTCCAGCCCGTGCTCGTGGGGGAGCCGACGGTGGAGGACACCATCTCCATCCTGCGGGGGCTCAAAGAGCGCTTCGAGATCTTCCACGGCGTGCGCATCCACGACGACGCGCTCGTCGCGGCGGCGACGCTCTCCAACCGCTACATCACCGATCGCTTCCTGCCCGACAAGGCGATCGACCTCGTGGACGAGGCGGCGGCGATGATCCGCACGGAGATCGACTCCATGCCCGCCGAAATGGACGCGCTGCACCGCAAGATCGTCCAGCTCGAGGTGGAGGAGAACGCCCTCGCCAAGGAACAGGACCAGATCTCGCAGGCGCGCCTCGAAGCGCTCAGACGGGAGCTGGCGGACCACAAGACCGCCTTCGACGCCATGAAGGCGAAGTGGGAGGACGAGAAGCGCTCCATCCGTTCCGAAAAAGATCTGATGGAGCAGATCGAACGGGTGAACGGCGAGATCGATTCGGCGATGAATCACGGCGACCTCGAAACGGCGTCCCGCCTGCGCTACGGCGATCTTCCCGCCCTCCAAAAAAAGCTCGAGGCGGCGAAGGCGAGCGTGAGCGGGAGGGAGAACGCGCTTCTGCAAGACGAGGTCACCGAGGAGGAGATCCATAAGATCGTCGCCCGCTGGACGGGGATTCCCGTCGCGCGGCTCAAAGAGGGGGAGCGGGAGAAAATTTTGCGCCTCGAAGAGGAGCTCCACCGCCGCGTGGTGGGGCAGGACGAGGCGGTGCGCAAGGTCTCCGAGGCGATTCTGCGCGCGCGGGCGGGAATCTCCGACCCCAACCGTCCCATCGGCTCCTTCCTCTTTCTCGGTCCCACGGGCGTGGGCAAGACGGAGCTCGCCAAGTCGCTCGCGGAAAATCTCTTCGACGACGAGAAGAACATCGTGCGCATCGACATGAGCGAGTACATGGAGAAGTTCTCCGTCTCGCGGCTCGTGGGCGCCCCTCCCGGATATGTGGGCTATGAGGAGGGCGGCACGCTCACCGAGGCGGTGCGCCGCCGTCCGTACTCCATCGTGCTCTTCGACGAGGTGGAGAAGGCACACCCCGACGTGTTCAACATCCTGTTGCAGATCTTGGACGACGGCAGGGTGACCGATTCGCAGGGCAGAACGGTGGACTTCAAAAATACCGTCATCATCCTCACCTCCAATCTCGGCTCCGAACTCATCGCGGAGGGGATAGAGGGGGGAGAGATCTCCGAGGAGGCGCGCAGGGGCGTGCAGGCGGTGCTCAAAAAGAGCTTCCGCCCCGAATTCTTGAACCGCCTCGACGAGATCATCCTCTTCAAACCGCTCGAACGGGAGGAGATCGATAAGATCGTGGATCTGCTCGTCGAGCGCCTTGCGGAGCGCATGAAGCCGCTCGAACTGGAGGTGACGGCGCGGGCACGGGCATTCATTTCGGACAACGGCTACGACAGCGTGTACGGCGCCCGCCCGCTCAAACGCTTCTTGCAGTCGCGCGCGGAGACGCTGCTCGCGCGCTATATCGTGAAGAACGACCCCGCGCCCGGTACGCACATCGTCCTCGACGCGAACGCAGACGGGCTCGTCCTGTCGGAATGAGGGGACGGACACACCAACAGAAAGCCGATACGACGGCGCGCCGCAACTTGCTTTGCGGCGCGCTTGTCATAATAGGTCCATGCCCAAATGCCGAATACCGAATGGTTTTCCGACCGCTTGATTTTCATGTTGGTTTATGGTATAATGAAGTCATTAAACAGGAATTTCGCGGAGAAGTGAGAAAATTATCACGTTCAAACGTTATATAAGTAGGAGGTTTTTATGAAAAAAGTTCTTTCTGTTATCGCTTCCGTTGTTTTGGGCTGTATTTTTCTTGCGACTTTTGCGGGCTGTTCGGATAAAATTTCGTCAATTACGGATATAGAGCGTTTTACCGATATGCAAAGCGGAGCGGACAAAATCGACGTTGCGTTTGATAATGGCACACAAGAGGGCTTTTCATTTACGATAACAAATGAAGAGGAAATTGCCGAAATTATGCGTATCATTTTCAATACTCCGATTTCCTACGGCGGCAAATGGAGCGAAATTCCGCCTATGGGAAATACCAACCTCACCATTTATCAAGGTGAAAAGACTTATACGCTCGGTCACCGTTTTATTTTCGAGGGCGAAAACTATTATTCCTTCCAAACAAGTGAACTTGCGGAAAAAATCACTGCACTTGCCACGGAAACGGGAACATTTGAAAATGCGGAATAAAGCGATTCCATTTTAATTTCACGAAGTGGTGAAAGGCGAGGACTGTTTGTCCTCGCTTTTTGCATAGAAAAATGGAACGCAAGTCTGTTCAACTTACGTCCCTCTTGGCGCAGAGAAGAGGATTCGCGCCTTGGGCGGCGCGCACGGTTGACAGCTCACCGAGCTGTCAAGTCGGCGGGCAGGGACCCGCGCGACCTGCGCCGTTCCCCCGCGTGAAAGGGCAGGGGAACGGCTTGCCTCCCCTCGACCCCCTTCTCGCGCAACACATATGAAAAAGCGGAGGACGTGTGTCCCCCGCTCTTTCATGGCGCGCCAAGAGCAATCGCGTTTGAACCAAGCGGAGAATGTATTGAAGTATATCTTCGTCAATGGTATTGCGGGCGTGATTGCACAAAGGCAATACGAGCCGAGAAGTTATGCGAACAATTACAATGTTCACGGAGCGGACGGCAAGTTTGCCAAAGCGTAACAACGCGAAAAAGAGTATCGGAAACCCCGTTACTCTTTTTCTTTTCCCCACCCAAGCCCACCCACGGGCTAATCTTTTTTTATTTTATCGTCAATGATTGCGCCTAAAAGTGTTACAGTGTTACAGGGTGGCGTGGTAATACTAACGCCACCGACACACGGGCGGCTGTCGCCGCCCGTGTGTG
>CANPXX010000012.1 GCA_947587085.1 uncultured Clostridia bacterium
TCTCTATCGCTTGCGCAGACAACAAGCGCGGACGAGCCGCGCAAATTGAGGCGCGCTCCGCAAAATGCGATTTTGCTACGCGCGAGGATAGTTTCGCGAAATTCTTCATGGAATAGACACGCGCGATTTCATCGCGCGTGTTCTTATAGTAAGGGCAAAGAATTTCGCGACGGAAATAAGCGGGTGCGGGAAACAAGTTTGGGGCTCTCTGTCGCTTGCTCTGACGACAAGCGCGGACGAGCCGCGCAAATTGAGGCGCGCTCCGCAAAATGCGATTTTGCTACGCGCGACAAGAATTTGAATGGGAAGGCTCGCTCTAATGTCATTTTGAGCGGAGTGAGCGAAGCGAACGAAGTCGAAAAATCTCTACCTTATTTTTAATGCGGTGGAGATGTTTCGACTCGAGCGCCCGCGTCCAATGGATGCGGGCGCTCGGCTACTTCGGCGCAAAGCGCCTTGTGCCGCCCTTCGGCAAATAGAACGTGTGGGCGGGGCAACATGACAAATTGGAAGGCACGGGCGGGGCATGACAAGTTGGAACCCGCGGGCGGTAATGATAGGTGTTCCTGCGGCTATGTCTGTTCGGGGGAAAAGATATTGGAGACCTTGCCGTCCTCGAGCTCCACGCGAAAGACGCGGACGTCGTACACGCGCGGTTTGCGTTCATAGACCAGCCCAATCTCGTCCTCCCGTGCGGTGAGGGCGACGTCTCGGAAGTCGCCCAAAAATTCCCGCAGGGCGCCCGCCTTGGGCGCCAGCGCGGGCGCGAGGTAGGGGAGGCAGTCCGCGCCGATGCGCGCCGATTCGAAGAGGGCGAGGGCATAGGTCGCGGGCGTGGGCGGACGGGCGGTGCGGATGGAGCATTCGGCGAGCTTCCCCTCCCGCCAAGCGCAGAGGGCGGTGTGCGCGAGGCTGTCGCGGAACTTCGTCTCGGCGCGCAGGGTCTCCCCCCGCTCGAGCACGGTCCCCTCGGCGAGCGCGACCACCTCCCCTTCCCGCGAGAGCAGGCAAAACATCTCCTCTCCCTCCACGAGGTACCCGCCGCCCGCCTCTGTAAGCGAGGCGTGTTCCAGCCCGAAGGGGAGGGGGACGAGGTGGAAGCCCGTCTCGTTTTCGAGGGAGAGCTGGACCCGCCCCTGCACGAACAGCGTCAAGAGCGCCGCCGAAAGGCGCGCCTGTGCCGTGACGCGCATGGAGGGGTCGTCGAGGACGAAATCGGAGAGGTACACCGCCACGCCCTCCCCCGTGAAGTAGAGGGAGATCTGCGGGGGCGGTCCGAACAAAAGGGCTTCGTCGAAGCGGAACCGCACCGCCGCAAAACCGGGGGCGCTCGCCTCGAAGAACACGCCGTCCGCGGGGTCGAGCTCGGTGGAGCGCTCGAAGCCGTCGATGGTGCCGAGATAGATACCGTTTGCGGACAGAGCGCAACGCCGTTCCGCCAAAAAAATCACGCGCATCACTCTATTCAATGTATAACGCGACAAAATTATGTCAACAATTTCCCCGAGGTGACAGCATGAACAAGATCAACGGCTATACGGAAGAGGAAGCCACGGGGCTCATCGAATATATCTACACGGGAAAGAACGCGGGCAAGACGCTCTCCTACCTCTTCGAGACGTACGGACGGGAGCACAGCCGCGCGAAGGGGAGCGTCCGCAACTACTATTACGCCTTTCTCAAAAAGAGGGACGACACGCGGGTCAAGCGCATCCTCGAGGGGAAGGAGCTCCGTGCGGGCGAAGTGAAGCCGTTCACCGAGGAGGAGACGGAGGAGCTCCTCAAAAAGGTCGTGGAGGGGCGGAGCAAGGGGCTCTCGGTGCGCCGCGCCATCTCGGAGGCGGCGGAGGGCGACGAGAAGCGCATGCTCCGCATGCAGAACAAGTATCGCAACCTGTTGAAGAAGCAGCCCGAGCGCGTGGAGCGCGCGGCGCGGGAGGCGGGCGTGCCCGTTCAGCCCTTCCTCGAAAAGAAGTTGGAGCACGAGATCGACGCGCTGTACGCCCGTCTCGCCGCCGACCTCAGGCGGGAGAATGCCCGTCTCAAAGAGGAGCTCGAGCGCGTGAAGCGGGAGCGCGGCGGAGAATGGTAAAAATGCTCAGGCGGCGGCTTGCATACTCTCCCCATCCTGTCACAAACTGATAGGGACGGAAACTCCGTCGCGGAGGATACAATGGAAAAGATGTTTTGGCTGGGACTCGTCCTCGGCGCGGTGGGCGGCGCGCTCCTCGTAGCGAACAGCTATAAGGCGCGTTCCCTCGTGAAGAAGAGTCAGGCGGAGGTCATGCAGAAAGTCGATCAGATGATGGACGAACGGCTGGCGTCTGCCGACGAGGACAAACAGGAAAAAAAGAAGAAGTAAAAAGGGGCGCGGGAGAATCTCCCGCGCTCACTCTTTTCCGCGAAATCGTTTACAAGCGCAAAAAAATGTGCTATACTGAGAGCATGTTGAAACAGATCGCCGCGTTCGACGTGGGCGACAAGCGCATCGGCGTGGCATTCAGCGACCCGTTCGGCGATTACGCCGTCCCCGGCGACACCTACTTCCGCACGGGGGATACGTTGCGCGACGCGGAGGCGCTTGCCGCGCTGTGCAGGGCGCGGGGGGTGGAGGAGGCCGTGTGCGGGCTTCCCCTCAACGCGGACGGCACCGAGAGCGTGCAGTCCGAAAAGACGAGGCGGTTCGCGGAGGCGCTGTCCCGCGCGCTCGGCTTTGACGTGGCGCTCGAGGACGAGCGCTACACCACGCGGGAGGCGCGGCGCGACCTCGTCTCGCTCGGCGTGAGTTCCAAACGGGACAAGAAAAAAAAGAACGTGGATTCCCTCGCGGCGGCGTACATCCTCGAGGGATATCTCGCGAAACGGAGGGAGACCATGAAGGAAAAGAGCAACGATTACGAGGACGACAGCGTGGTGGAGCTCATCGACGACGACGGGGTCGGCTATCGCTACGAGCATCTCATGACCTTCTCCTACAAGGGGGAGTGGTACTGCGCGCTCGCGCCCGAGACGGCGCCCGAGGAGGCGAAGGAGGACGAGGAGGACGAGGGCGAGGAGATCGCCATCTTCCGCATCGTGGGAGAAGAGGAGGACGAGCACCTCGAGACCATCGAGGACGAGGCGCTTCTCGACGAGGTGTTTGCGGAGTTCTGCAACCAATACGAGGATTTCGAGGACGCGGACGAGGCGGAGAGCCTCGATTCAGACGGGGAATGAGCACTCTCCTTTCCCGCCGCGCCGCGTGAGGGAACGACATGGCAAAGTATCAACGACAATTCATCCTGCCCCCCGAACGGTGCATGGATTGGGCGGAGCGGAGCGCCGTGGAGCGCGCGCCCGTCTGGTGCAGCGTGGACCTGCGCGACGGCAATCAGGCGCTCGTGGAGCCCATGGACCTCGAGACAAAGCTGGAATTTTTCTCGCTTCTGGTCCGGATCGGGTTCAAGGAAATAGAGGTGGGCTTTCCCGCCGCGAGCGACACGGAGTACGCCTTCGTGCGCGCCCTCATCGAGCGGGACCTCATCCCCGCCGACGTGACCATACAGGTGCTCACGCAGGCGCGCGAGCACATCATCCGCCGCACCTTCGAGGCGATCGAGGGGGCGGAGCGGGTGATCGTCCATGTGTATAATTCCACCTCCGTCGCCCAGCGCGAGCAGGTGTTCTGTAAGTCGGAGGAGGAGATCGAGCGCATCGCGGTGGACGGGGCGCGGCTGTTGAAGCGGCTGTCCGACGAGGCGGGGAAGGCGTACCGCTTCGAGTATTCCCCCGAGAGCTTCACGGGCACCGAGCCCGCCTATGCCGCGGAGGTCGTGAACGCCGTGCTCGACGTATGGAAGCCGACGGCGGACAGGAAGGCGATCGTCAACCTTCCCGCCACCGTCGAGAACGCCATGCCGCACGTGTACGCCCAGCAGGTGGAATATATCGCGCGGCACCTCAAATACCGCGACGCGACGGTGCTCTCCCTGCACCCGCACAACGACCGCGGCACGGGCGTCGCCTCGGCGGAGTTCGGCTTGCTCGCGGGCGCCGACCGCGTGGAGGGCACCCTCTTCGGGAACGGCGAGCGCACGGGCAATTGCGACCTTGTCACCCTCGCCATGAACATGTATTCGCAGGGGGTGGAGACGGGACTCGACCTCTCCGACATGCCCCGCATCCGACGCCTCTATGAGCGCTTTACGGGGCTTGCCGTCTCTCCCCGCCAGCCCTATGCGGGCGACCTCGTGTTCGCGGCGTTCTCGGGGTCCCATCAGGACGCCATCGCCAAGGGCATGCGCTTCCGCGAGCGGACGGGGCGGGAGGTGTGGGACGTGCCCTATCTTCCCATCGACCCCAAGGACGTGGGACGGGAGTACGAGAGCGACGTCATCCGCATCAATTCGCAGTCGGGCAAGGGCGGCATCGGCTATGTGCTCGAACAGGCATACGGGCTGAAACTGCCGCCGCGCATGCGCGAGGCGCTGAGCGCCGCAGCCAAGCGGCGGGCGGACCGTCTGCACAAGGAACTCAAACCCGAGGAGCTGTACGGGCTCTTCCGCGAGACCTTCCTCCTCCCGCGCCCCGTGTTCGAAGTGGGGGAGATCCGCTATCGGGAGGAGAACGGCATCGTAGCCACCGTGGAGATCGCGGAGGGCGGGAAGCGCTCCCGCACGGAGGCGGCGGGCAACGGGCGGGTGGACGCCGTGTCTAACGCCCTCAAACGCCATTTCGGGGTCGCGTACGTGCTCACGGGCTATGAACAGCACGCGCTCTCGGCGGGCTCCTCCGCGGAGGCGATCTCCTTCGTGGGCGTGGAGCGCGAGGGCAAGACGTACTACGGGGCGGGGTCTCATTCGGACATCACCCGCGCCGCCGTCGAGGCGCTCGTTTCGGCGCTCAACGCCGCCCTTTCGGACCGATGAATGTCAATTACGACAGAGAAATGACCAAGATCGTCGCCGCAGAGGGGGGGAAGCGGTTGCTCCTCCACAGCTGTTGCGCGCCCTGTTCGAGCTATTGCCTCGGGGAGGTGCGCGCCCTGCGCACGACGGTGTTCTACTTCAACCCCAATCTCGACAGCGAGGAGGAGTATGCGCGGCGCAAGGGGGAGCAGATCCGCTTTCTGCGCGAGAGCGGGCTCGCCGACTTTTTGGACTGCGACTATTCGCCCGAGCTGTTCGCGGAGGCGGTGCGCGGGACGGAGGGCGAGCCTGAGGGGGGCGCGCGGTGCACGCGCTGTTTTGCGTTGCGGCTCCGCCGCACCGCCGAGGAGGCGAAGGCGCGCGGCTACGATTTCTTCGCTACGACCCTGACCGTCTCCCCGTTGAAGGACGCGGCGCGCATCAACGCGATCGGCTTCTCGCTCGCCGAAGAGCTCGGCGTGCGCTATCTGCCCTCCGACTTCAAGAAGCGGGGCGGATTTCTCCGCTCCGTCGAACTTTCGAAGCAGTACGGGCTGTACCGCCAAAATTATTGCGGGTGCGTCTATTCCAAGGCGCGCCTTTCGGGCGGGAAGGCGGACTGAGAAAAGAGTGATACTATGAGAAGGCTCGCGGCAAAATGCCGCGAGCCTTCTGTTCCGCCGTGCGGCGGAGCGTCCTCAGTCAGTCCGCTTTTTGTCGTCGGGCGCGGGATAGCGCGCGGGCTCGTCCGTCTGTCCCAACAGATAGTCTATGCTCGTCCCGTAAAAGCGCGCAAGGCGGATGAGCACGTCGGTCGGCAAGTCGTTCTCCCCCGTTTCATACTTGGAATACCCCGTCTGAGACATTCCGAGCATCGTTGCGACTTGCGTTTGGTTGAGGTCATGGTCTTCCCGCAGGTCGCGGATTCGTCGGTACATCGTTCTCATTTTTTCGAATTCCGAAAAAAATTATACCATACCGCCTTTCAAGCGCTTGACAATTAACCTGTTTCAGATTAAAATTGAAGACGTTGGAGGACACGGTCCAACAAAATCATTTACAATCGGGAGAACGATCGATGGGAAAATATGTTGAAAAGAACCTGCAACACGGCGAGACCTTGAAGAGAAAGGCGAGCTTCACCCTGCTCTATGTGATTCTGCACATCACCAATCTTTTGATCATTCCGCTCATCGTGCGGATCATCAAATACAAGAACTTCAACCTTGCCGTCACCAACAAGCGCATCGTCGGAAAGGTGGGCGTGATCAACACCAAGGCGCTCGACGCGCCCCTCAACAAGATTCAGAACTGCTCGGTGAAGCAGGGGCTTTGGGGGAAGGTGTTCAATTACGGGACGATCACCGTCAACACCGCCGCGGGCGAGTACAAATTCGACGGCGTGAAGAGCGCCAACGACTTCAAGAACGGCATCATGGCGCAGATCGACGAATACGAAGAGGAGCGGATGAAGCAGCAAGCCAGCCAGATGGCGCAGGCGATGGCGGGCGTCATCCAAAAGTAAATACGGCGAATCCGTCCCGTGCCGTCGGAGGAGCACGCCCCCGCTTGCCGAGGCAAGCGGGGCGATCGTCTTAAAGCGCCCGTCCCCTGCATGGGGGACGGGCGCTTTTCTGTGTTTTGGATGCGGTGCGCTCAGAGCCGTTCTCCCGAGAGCATATGGCGGGAGAAGAACTCCTCGGGCAGGGGGACGTCCTCTTCGAGGGAGCGCAGAAAGAGCTCCCCGTTGCGGACGCTGTCCTGTACGGCGAGGCGGAAGAGGGCGTCCGCGTCCTCCGCCCTGCCCTGCGAGAGAGCGAAGAAATGCTCGCCGCGCAGAACGTCGGGGTCCGTCTCCTCCCGCGGATAGAAGGTGGGGAGCACGGGGAGGAGGTACCGCCCGTGCCGCTTGTGGAAGTGGTCCGTGTACCACCCGAACCGCCTGAGCATGGCGGCGAACGGCGCGGCTTCGAGCGTCCGTCCCACATCGCGCGCGGCGTCCGAGAGCAATTTGAAGAGGGTGCCCTCGCGGGCGATCTTCTTCACGTCGAAGGGGAAGACGTAGCCGACCGCGGAGACTCCGCGTTTTTCGCGCAGAAAGTAGACGTCCCAATCGTTCTCCACGCGCTGGTGCATCCGCTTGCCGTCGCCGCGGGCGGCGAGAAGCTCGTACACGAAGGGGTGGAAGGCGACGTCCGCCGCGAGATGGCTGCAATAGCCGAGCGCGTACGCGACGCCGCGCCCGAGCTCCTCCCCCTCGGCGGTGCGGAGCACGCGGAGGAGGGCGCGGAACCACTCCGCCACCTGTCCGCGGTGCAGGGCGCGCCCGAGGTTGTCCGAAAAGGGGCGATAAAAAAAGAAGAGGTCGGGTCCCTGCGCGCCCAAATAGTAATAGTCGGACGCGGCGGCCGCCTCGCGGAGGCGGGGCGAACGCCTTGCCGCCTCCTCTGCGATGAGTTCGTGTGTGATGCTCGACGGCATGATGTCTCCCCTCAGAGTATGCGCCGTTTGCGCCGCGTCATGCGCCGCGCCTCACGCCCGCGGTCCGAAGAGGGAGGAACCGAGGCGGATCATGTTGGAGCCGTGCGCCACGCACAGCCGCCAATCGCCGCTCATGCCCATGGAGAGCCATTTCACGCGCGGGTCGCGCCGCCGCGCCTCCTCGAAGAGGGCACGCATGCGGTCGGCGAGTCCGCCGAGGAAGGCTTCCCCGCCCTCCGCGGGCAGCATCGCCATGAAGCCGACGGGGCGGAGGAAGGGGAGCTCCCCCACGCGGGCGAGGGCGTCGAGCGCCGCCTCGGGGGGATAGCCGCCCTTGCTCTCCTCGTTCCCGACGTTGACCTCCACGAGCAGCTCCTGCGTGACGCCGAGCCGTTCGCATCGGGCGGACAGCGCCTCGGCGAGCTCGTCGCGGTCCATGGACTGCAAGAGGTCGCACCGCCCCGCGATGTACTTTATCTTGTTGGTTTGGAGCCGCCCGATGAAGTGTCGGGGGCAGGGCAGGACGGCGTCGTATTTATCGCGGAATTCCTGCGCCTTGTTTTCGCCGACGGCGTACACGCCCGCGCGAATGGCGCGGTCGATCTCCTCCGCGGTGCGCGTCTTGGTGGCGGCGACGAGCGCCACGGGCTCCCCGTATCCGTTCCCGCCGCCGAGAGCTTCGAGCACGCCGCGCACTCTCTCTTCGATGGTCTGTTCCATATCAGATCCTCCCCGCAACGAGACGCGCCATTTGGGCGCATCCCACCTGTTTCATGCCCGCCGTAAAGATGTCCGCCGTGCGGTATCCCTCGTCGAGCGTCCGCTCGACCGCCCGCTCCACCGCGGCGCACTCCTCCTCGAGAGAGAAGGAATCCCTCAGCATCATCGCCGCCGAGAGGATGGTCGCGAGGGGATCGGCGAGATCTTTGCCCGCGATGTCGGGCGCCGAGCCGTGGATGGGCTCGTACAGTCCCCGCGTGCCGTCGCCGAGCGAGGAGGAGGGGAGCATCCCGATGGAGCCCGTCACCTGCGCCGCCTCGTCGGCGAGGATGTCGCCGAACATGTTGGAGGTGAGGAGGACGTCGAAGCGGGCGGGAGCTTTCACGAGCTGCATGGCGGCATTGTCCACCAGCATGTCCTCCACCGTCACGTCGGGATAGTGTGCGGCGGCATAGGCGTGCACGGTGCGCCGCCACAGGCGGGAGGTCTCAAGCACGTTCGCCTTGTCCACCGAGACGATATGTTTTTTGCGTTTGCGCGCGAGTTCGCACGCGATGCGGGCGATGCGCTCGATCTCGAGCACCGAATAGGATTCGGTGTCGAACGCCGTCTCGCCGAGCCGTTCGTCCCTGCCCGTCCCCCGCTTTCCGAAGTAGATGCCGCCCGTGAGTTCCCGCACGATGACGATCTCCAACCCGTCCTTCACGAGGTCGGGACGGAGGGGAGAGGCGGCGGCGAGGGGGCGCCACAGCCGCGCGGGGCGGATGTTGGAGTACAGCCCCATCGCCTTGCGGATGCCGAGCAGACCCGCCTCGGGACGGAGCGCGGGCGGGAGGGCGTTCCATGCGCAGTCCGCCGCTCCGCCCACCGCGCCGAGGAGGACGCTGTCGGCGGCGAGGCACCGCTCCACCGTGTGCGCGGGGAGGGGCTCCCCGCAGGCGTCGATGGCGCACCCGCCGATGGGGAGCGCCTCGAACGTGAAGGTATGCGAGTAGCGCTTGGCGACCGCCTGTAACACGAGGACGGCGCCCGCCGTGATCTCGGGACCGATGCCATCCCCCGCTAAAACCGCGATGTGTTTGTTCATGACCGTTCCTCCCGTATGGCGCGCATCAGCCCGCCCGCGTCGATGATGCGGCGGATGAAGGGCGGGAAGGGTTGCGCGGCGAACCGTTCTCCCGTAGTCTCGTTCACGACGACGCCCGCGGCGAGGTCGCAGGAGAGCACGTCT
The DNA here is from genome assembly GCA_947587085.1 of uncultured Clostridia bacterium. Taxonomy (GTDB): domain Bacteria; phylum Bacillota; class Clostridia; order Christensenellales; family Borkfalkiaceae; genus Gallimonas. The sequence goes on from CANPXX010000012.1 coordinate 9,319, forward strand.
CCCTCCCTTGTGCGGGCGACCGCCTCGGGGCATTCGAGGATGGGCAGACCGATGTTGATGGCGTTGCGGTAGAAGATGCGGGCGAAGGTATTGGCGACGACGAGGGACACCCCGCACGCCTTGATGGCGATGGGCGCATGCTCGCGCGAGGAGCCGCAGCCGAAGTTGTCCTCCGCCACGATCACGTCGCCCTGCCGCACCTTGCCGAGGAAGGAGGGGTCGATATCCTCCATGCAGTGGGCGGCGAGTTCCTTCGGGTCGGAGGTATTGAGATAGCGCGCGGGAATGATGACGTCGGTATCCACATCGCTCCCGAACTTATGAACGGTCCCACGGATCATGAAAGCACCTCCTGTGCGGTCGAAAGCCGCCCCGTCACGGCGCTCGCCGCCGCCGTATAGGGGGAGGCGAGGTAAATCTCGCTCGTGGGATGTCCCATCCTTCCCACGAAGTTGCGGTTGGTGGTGGAGACGCACCGCTCGCCCTCGGCAAGGACGCCCATGTGCCCGCCGAGGCAGGGCCCGCAGGTGGGCGTGGAGACGACGGCGCCCGCGCGCACGAAGGTCTCGATGAGCCCCTCGCGGAGCGCCTGCAAATATACCGCCTGTGTGGCGGGGATGACGATACAGCGCACGCCCCGCTTGACGGGACGGACGCGGAGGACTTCCGCCGCCGCCCTCAGGTCGGAGATCCTGCCGTTGGTGCAGGAGCCGATCACCACCTGACGGATGGGAATGTCCCCCCATTCCGTGCGGGTGTTTTCGGGCAGGTGGGGGAAGGCGACGGTGGGGCGGATGGCGGAGAGGTCGATCTCGTACGTCCGCTCGTATTCGGCATCGGGGTCCGCCTCGTACACCTTGGGCGTGCGGCGGAACCGCCCTTCGAGGTAGGCGAGCGTCTGCCCGTCCACGGGGAAGATGCCGTTCTTCGCGCCCGCCTCGATCGCCATGTTGCAGACGGTGAAGCGGTCGTCCATCGAGAGGGAGGAGATCTCCCCCGCGAACTCCATGCTCTTGTAGAGCGCGCCGTCCACGCCGATGCTGCCGATGATGTGCAGGATGAGGTCTTTGCCCGTCACGAAGGGGGGAAGGGTGCCGCGGAGCACGAAGCGCAGGGCGGCTGGCACCTTGAACCAGCACCGCTGGGTGAGCATGGCGGCGGCGAGGTCGGTGGAGCCCACCCCCGTCGAGAAGGCGCCGAGGGCGCCGTAGGTGCAGGTGTGGCTGTCCGCGCCGATCACGCAGTCGCCCGCGCCCACCAGCCCCAGCTCGGGCAGGAGGGCGTGTTCGATGCCCATCTCCCCCACGTCGAAGAAGGAAGTCACGCCCTCGCGCGCGGCGAATTCGCGCGTGCGCTGGACCTGACACGCCGCCTTGATGTCCTTATTGGGGGTGAAGTGATCCATCACGAGGGCGATCTTGTCGCCGCACCGCACATGTCCGCCCGTCCGCTCCACTTCCGCGATGGCGACGGGCGCCGTGATGTCGTTGGCGAGGGCGAGATCGAGTTCCGCCTCGATGAGCTGTCCCGCCGTCACGGAGGGGAGCCCCGCGTGCGCGGCGAGAATCTTTTGCGTCATGGTCATGCTTGTCATGGTCAGCCTATCTCCTCATTTGCGGAGCACCGCTCCGTCCGACGCGGAGCGCACGAGCGAACGGTACCGCTTCAAGTAGCCCTCCGCGGGCTTCTGTTTGGGCGTGAAGGAGGCAAGGCGGCTTGCGAGTTCATCCTCGGGCACGAGGAGTTCCACGCGCCCGCCCTCGATGTCGATCTCGATGAGGTCGCCCTCCCTGACGACGCCGATCGCGCCGCCCGCCGCCGCTTCGGGGCAGACGTGCCCGATCGCCGCGCCGCGCGTGGCGCCCGAGAACCGCCCGTCGGTGATGAGCGCCACCGTGCTCCCCAGCCCCGCGCCCACGAGGGAGGCGGTGGGGGAGAGCATCTCGCGCATCCCCGGTCCTCCCATCGGACCTTCGTAGCGGATCACCACCACGTCGCCGGGGCGGATGCGGTTGCCCGAGATCGCCTCCATCGCCTCCTCCTCGCTGTCAAAGACGCGCGCGGGTCCGCGGTGGCGGTACATCTCGGGCGCGACGGCGCTCTTCTTCACGATGGCGCCCTCGCGTGCGAGGTTGCCGCGGAGCACGGCGAGCCCGCCGTAGGGGGAATAGGGGTCGGAGACGGGGCGGATGAGCGCGCCGTCGGGGTCGGGCGCGCCCGCGGTGAGCTCGCGCTGGGTCTTTCCCGCGACGGTCACGGCGTCGCCCTCGAACAGTCCGTTCCGTATGAGCTCGCGGATGACGGCGGAGATGCCGCCCGCCTCGTCGAGCTCCTCGATGAATCGCCCGCCCGCGGGGGCGAGGCGGCAGAGATTGGGCGTATGGCGGGAGATCTCGTCCATCGTGTCGAGGGAGATCTCCTCCTTGGAGAGCCCGAGCTCCTCCGCGAGCGCCAAAAGATGCAGAACGCTGTTGGAGGAGGCGCCGATCGCCATGTCCACCCGCTCTGCGTTGCGGATGGCGGCGGGCGTGAGGATGTCGCGCGGGCGCACGCCCGCTTTTAATAGTGCCATCACGGCTTCGCCCGTCTCGCGCGCAAGGGCGAGGCGCGCCGAATAGGGGGCGGGCAACGTCCCGTTACGGGGGAGCGCCATGCCGAGCGCCTCCAACAGGCAGTTCATGGAATTCGCCGTGAACATCCCCGCGCACGACCCGCACGAGGGGCAGGAGAGCTTCTCGTATTCGGTGAGCTCCGCCTCGCCGATCTTTCCCGACGTGTAGGCGCCGACCGCCTCGAACATGGAGGAGAGGGATAGCTTCTCCCCGCCCCGCCTCCCCGCGAGCATGGGACCGCCCGAGACGAACGCCGCGGGCTTATCGGCGCGCACCGCGCCCATGAGCATGCCGGGGATGATCTTGTCGCAGCTGCCGATGCAGACGATGGCGTCGAAGGCGTGCGCCAGCGCAAGCGTCTCCACGCTGTCCGCGATGATCTCGCGGGAGGGCAGGGAGTAACGCATGCCCGCGTGCCCCATCGCGATGCCGTCGCACACGCCGATGCAGGGCACGATGACGGGCTTGCCGCCCGCCGCGATCACGCCCTCCGCACAGGCGCGCGCGAGGGTCTGCAAGTGCATATGACCGGGGATGATCTCGCTCGCCGCCGAGACGATGCCCACGATGGGCTCGCCGATCTCCCGCTCCGTCCAGCCGAGCGCGCGCAGGAGCGAGCGCTGCGCCGCCATCGCGGCGCCCTTCGAAAAGGTATTCATACTTCCTCCGTTGCGGTGTCCCGCTCAGATCTTTTCCTTATAGTCTTCCTCGTCGAGGAGGCGCGTCTTTCCGCGGGAGATGGCGGTAACGCCCGTGCGGGCGAGCTCCATCACGCCGTAGGGAAGGAGCATGTTCACGAAGCCGTCCAGCTTGGTGGGCTTGCCCGTGAGTTCGAGCACCGTCGCCTCGGGCGAGGCGTCCACCACGTTGGCGCGGAAGATCTGGCTGATCTCGAACACTTCGGAGCGCGTCGCGGCGTTCGTCCTGACCTTGATGAGGAGCAGTTCGCGCAGGACCGCGTCCTCGTCCACGCGGCGGATCTTCTTCACGTCGATGAGCTTGTCCATCTGTTTCATCATCTGTCCGAGGACGTAGTCGTCGCCGTCGAGCACGATGGTCATGCGGGAAAATTCGGCAGTCTCCGTCGCACAGGCGGAGAGACTCTCGATGTTGTAGCCGCGGCGTCCGAAGAGCGCCGCCACGCGGGTGAGCACGCCGCTCTTGTTGGCGGCGAGCGCCGAGATGATATATTTCATGGTTTCCTCCATTTGGTCATGATGGTATCGTAGGTCGCCCCGGGTTTGATCATGGGGAGCACGTTCTCGTCCTCGCCGATGCGGCAGTCCACGAGCACGGGACCTTTCTCGGCGCGCGCCGCGGCGAGCACGGGGACGATGTCCTTCGCGGAGCGGATGCGCATGCCCTTCGCGCCGAAGCTCTCGGCGAACTTCACATAGTCGGTGCGCTTTTGCACGGTGGTCTGGGAGAAGCGTCCGTCATAGAAGAGCTTCTGCCATTGCCGCACCATGCCGAGCGCGCGGTTGTTCATGAGGAGGATGACGAGGTCGAGTTGGCGCGAGACGGCGGTGGAGAGCTCGTTGAGGTTCATGTTGAAGGAACCGTCTCCCGTCACGAGGACGACCCGCTTTCCCGTCCCGACCGCCGCGCCGATGGCGGCGCCCATCCCGTAGCCCATCGTGCCCAGCCCGCCGCTCGTGAGGAGGGTGCGGGGCGCCTCGAAGGGCCAGATCTGCGCCGTCCACATCTGGTGCTGTCCCACGTCGGTCGCCACGGGGCAGTCGGGGAACATCCGCGCCGCCTCGGCGAGGATGCGCTCGCCGAGCCCGCCCGTCCGCGCCGAGGAGAGCTCCTTGCGGCGCAGTGCCTTCATCTCCTCCGCGAAGGGGCGCGGACCGCGTTCGGGCAGGAGGGGAAGGAGGGAGGTGAGCGCCTCTTTGAGGTCGCCGAGAAGGGAGTACGTCACGGGGACGTTCTTGCCGATCTCGGCGTCGTCGATGTCGATCTGCACCACCGTCTTTCCCTTGGCGAAGCGGTCGCGGTCGAGGGCGACGCGGTCGGAGAAGCGGGTGCCGAGGGCGAGGATGAGATCGCTTTGAAGGCACGCCTTCGCCGCCGAGGCGGTGCCGTGCATGCCCATCATGCCGAGGAAGAGGGGATGGGAGGCAGGGAAGGAGCCAAGCCCCATGAGCGTGGAGGCGACGGGCGCCTGCAACCGCTCCGCGAGGAGAAGGAGCTCGCGGTCCGCCCCGCTCGCCACCGTTCCGCCGCCCGCGAGGATGAGCGGACGCTCACAGGCGGAGAGCGCCGCCGCGATGTCTCCCTGCGCCTCCCGCGGCACCCGCTTGGGGGCGGGACGGACGGGTTCGCAGGGGGTGAATTCGGCGGTGTCCACCTGCACGTTCTTGGGGATGTCCACGAGCACGGGTCCCTTTCTCCCCGTGTTGGCGATCAGAAACGCCTCGCGCAGGACGTCCTGCAATTCGCGCACGTCCTTCACGATATAGCTGTGCTTGGTGATCGGGACGGTGATGCCAGAGATATCCACCTCCTGAAAGCTGTCCCGTCCCAAAAAGTTGATGCCGACGTTGCCCGTCACGGCGACGAGGGGGACGGAGTCCATGTACGCCGTCGCGATGCCCGTCACGAGGTTGGTCGCTCCGGGACCGCTCGTGGCGATCACGACGCCCGTCTTGCCCGTGGCGCGCGCGTAGCCGTCGGCGGCGTGCGCGGCGCCCTGTTCGTGCGCGGTGATGACGTGGTCGATCGTCCCGTCGCGGTAGAGCGCGTCGTACAGGTCGAGGACGGCGCCGCCCGGATAGCCGAATACGGTGTCAACGCCCTGTTCCTTCAAACAGGAAATGAGAATGTCCGCACCCATGCGTTTCATGTGCGATTCCTCCCGAGGTTGTTCTCATAATTGTATAAAGAATCCGCCCGTCTGTCAAGCGCACAGAGGGGAATTTTGAAAATTTGCGAATATGTTCGGAATAATATTCAGATCTTGCGCAGACGCGCGGCGAGCGAGGCGATTCCCCGCCGCACCGCGGGATAGGCGGACCCGCCCGCCGAGGTACGGCTCTCCGCCGAGGCGCGCGTGCCCACGGCGGCGAGGACGTCCTCTTCGAACACGGGGCAGACGGCGCGGAACTCCTCCAACGTGAGCGCGGTGAGCGGCTTCTTTTGCGCGATGGCGTACCGCACGAGCTTTCCCGTATAGGCGTGCGCGTCGCGGAAGGGCACGCCGCGGCGGGCGAGATAGTCGGCGACGTCGGTGGCGGTGGAATATCCCTCTCCCGCGGCGATGAACATCCTGTTCGGGCAGAGGCGGATCGCCGAGAGGAGCGCCGTGTAGATGGAGAGGCAGGAAAAGAGGGTGTCCTCCGCGTCGAAGAGGGGCTCCTTGTCCTCCTGTAAGTCCTTGTTGTAGGCGAGGGGAAGCCCTTTCAAGGTGGTCAAAATTCCCATGAGATGCCCGTACACCCGTCCCGTCTTGCCGCGGACGAGCTCGGGAAGGTCGGGATTCTTCTTCTGCGGCATGATGGAGGAGCCCGTGGAGTATTCGTCGGGTATCTCCCAGAAGCCGAATTCGTCGGAGGTGTAGAGGATGGTGTCCTCGCACAGGCGGGAGAGATGGGTCATCGCAAGGGAGGCACAGAAGAGGTATTCGGCGACGAAGTCGCGGTCGGACACCGCGTCGAGGGAGTTCTGCGAGACGGAAGCAAAGCCGAGGAGCTCGCGGGTGCGCTCGCGGTCGATGGGGTAGGAGGTGCCCGCGAGGGCGGCGCTCCCGAGCGGAAGCACGTTGAGGCGGGCGCGGCAGTCGGCGAACCGTCCGATGTCGCGCAGGAACATCTCGCAATAGGCGTTGAAGTACTGCGCGCAGTTGACGGGCTGCGCCTTGCGCAGATGGGTGAACCCCGGCATGATGTAGTGCACGCTCTCCCGCGCGCGGGCGAGCAGAACGTTGCACAGGTCTTTCAATAGAGAGACCGCCCTGTCGGCGCTCGCGCGGACGTAGAGGCGGAGATCGGTCGCCACCTGATCGTTGCGGGAGCGGGCGGTGTGCAGTTTTTTGCCCGTCTCCCCGATGCGCTTCACGAGCTCGTTTTCCGCAAAGGAGTGGATGTCCTCGCCCTCCTCCACGGCGAGCTTGCCCGCCTCGATGTCGCCGAGGATGGAGCGCAGCCCGCGGCAGATGGTCTCCGCCTCCTCCTTCGGGAGGACGCCGCATTCGCCGAGCATGGTCGCATGGGCGACGGACGCCTCGAGGTCCGCGCGCCAGAGGCGCTTATCGAAGGGGAGCGAACGGTTGAACGCGTCCGCGTCCGCATTGATGGCAGTTTCAAATCTTCCTTCCCAGAGTTTCATGGGGAGCCTCCCGCTCTTTTTCTCACATTGTACCCCGTTTTTCGGAAAAAAGCAAGAATTTTGGGGCGGCTCGGGCGGATTCCGCGGAGAACGCTCCCTCTCTTTGGGCGGGGATTTGTCGCGAGGGGCGGTGCGAACGGTTGACAAATGCGTTTGCGTGAAGTAAAATAGGGATATGATCATTCTCGGCTTGGACCCGGGGTACGGGACGATGGGATACGGCGTCATCGAAAAGGACGCGCGCGGCAACTGCACGGCGGTGGATTACGGCGTGGTCAAGACGCCGTCGGGCGAGAACTTCGCGGTGCGCCTGTGCATCCTCGAAGAGGGGGTGAACGCCATCTTCGACAAGTTCCATCCCGAGGAGGCGGCGATGGAGGAGCTGTTTTTCAGCAAGAACATCACCACGGGCATCGCGGTGGCGCATGCGCGCGGCGTGATGCTCCTCGCCTGCAACAAGCGTTGCGGAAGAATCTTCGAATATACGCCCAACCAGATCAAACAGGCGCTCACGGGCTACGGCGGCGCGGACAAGGGGCAGATGCAGCGGTGCGTCGCCTCCCATCTCCGCCTTCCCGCCGTCCCCCGCCCCGACGACGCGGCGGACGCCCTCGGCGTGGCGCTCTGCCACGCCTTCACGAGCCGCTTCGCGAATCTGTTCAGCGTGCGATAGGAGGCAATATGATAGGATATCTGAGAGGGACGGTGCGGTCGCTCACCGCCGAATCCGTACTGCTCGAAGTGAACGGCGTGGGGTACGAGGTCGTCTGCTCGGGCGCGGCGTTCTCCCGCCTTTCGGGCGCGTCGGAGGGGGAGGTCTACACCGTTATGCAGGTCAAGGAGGACGGCGTCTCCCTCTTCGGCTTTGCCGACGAAAAGGAGAAGGCGCTCTTTCTGCGCCTCACCTCGGTACAGGGCGTGGGGGCGCGGCTCGCGCTCGCCATTCTCTCCGCGATGCGCCCCTCCGACGTCTCGGAGGCGATCGCCTCGGCGGATTCCAAACGCCTCTCCGCGGTGAAGGGCGTCGGGAAAAAGACGGCGGAACGCATCATCCTGGAGCTCCACGGGAAGATCTCGGCGGACGAGCTGATCGGCGGCGCGCGCACCGCCGCTTTGCCCGCGGCGGAGGAGGACGACGACGCCGTCGCCGCGCTCATGGGGCTCGGGTTCACACGGCAGGAGAGCACGCGCGCCGTCGGGCGCGCACGGGACGCGGGCGCCGTCACGGTGGAGGAGATCATCGCCGCCGCGCTCCGCGGAATGTAAACGGAGAGAGATATGTTTGACGAAGAAACGGAGGATCGCCTCATTTCGAGCACCAAAGGGGAGTACGACGCCGAGGAGAACATCCTCCGTCCCAAGACGATGGAGGAATATGTGGGACAGGACAAGGTGAAGGAGAACCTTGCCGTGTACATCGCCGCCGCCAAGGCGCGCGGGGAGGCGCTCGACCATGTCCTCCTCTACGGACCGCCCGGGCTCGGCAAGACCACGCTCGCGCACATCATCGCGAATACGATGGGGACGCAGATCAAGATCACGAGCGGACCCGCCATCGAGCGCTCGGGCGATCTCGCCGCCATCCTCACCAATCTCAACGAGGGGGACGTGCTCTTCATCGACGAAGTGCACCGCCTCAACCGTCAGGTGGAGGAGATTCTCTACTCCGCCATGGAGGACTATGCGCTCGACATCATCGTCGGCAAGGGACCCTCGGCGCGCAACATCCGCTTCTCGCTCAAACGGTTCACCCTCATCGGCGCGACCACGCGCGCGGGGATGCTCTCTTCCCCGCTCCGCGACCGCTTCGGCATCCTGTGCCGCCTCGAAATGTACTCGCCCGACGAGCTCAGGCGCATCGTGGAGCGTTCGGCGCGCACCCTCGGCATCTCCGTGGAGCGGGAGGGGAGCTATGAGATCGCCCGCCGCTCGCGCGGCACCCCCCGCATCGCCAACCGCCTGTTGAAGCGCGTGCGCGACTTCTCCGCCGTGCGCGGGAGCAGTTCGGTCACCCTCGCGGACGCCCGCGAGGCGCTCCGCCGCATGGAGATCGACGAGCTCGGTCTGGACGAGACCGACCGCAACCTCCTGCGCGCCCTCATCGAAAAGTTCAACGGCGGACCCGCCGGGCTGGATACCCTCGCCGCCACCACGGGCGAGGACGTGAATACCATCGAGGACGTCTATGAGCCCTATCTGTTGCAGCTCGGCTTCATCGCCCGCACGCCGCGGGGGAGGGTGTGCCTCAAAGGCGGCTACGAACACATGCACGCCAAGATGCCCGAGGCGGTCCGCCGCCAGCTCAGCGTGTTCGACGGGGAGGGCGAATGAAAACTTCGGACTTCTTCTACGATCTCCCCGAGGAGCTTATCGCGCAGACGCCCGCCGAGCCGCGGGATTCCTCCCGTCTCCTCGTCTATCACCGCGATACGAAGGAGATCGAACACCGCATCTTCCGCGACATCCTCGAATACCTGCGGGCGGGCGACGTGCTCGTCGTCAACCGCACCAAGGTGCTCCCCGCGCGGCTGTATGTGCGCACCGAGCACGGCGGGGCGGCGGAGCTCCTCCTGCTCAAACGGAGAGCGCTCGACGAATGGGAGGCGCTCGTGCGGCCGGGGCGGAAATTCAAGCCCGGCGCCCGCTTCACGGTGAACGAGGAGCTCTCGCTCGAAGTGCTCTCCGTCACGCCGTCGGGCGAGCGGGTCGTCAAATTCTTCTATGAGGGCGCCTTCGAGGATGTGCTCTCCCGCGCGGGGAGCATGCCCCTCCCTCCCTACATCCGCGAGAAGCTGTCCGATCCCGACCGCTACCAGACGGTGTATTGCCGCGAGAGCGGCTCGGCGGCGGCGCCCACGGCGGGTCTGCACTTCACGCGCGAGCTCATGGAGCGCATCGCGGCGAAGGGGGTGGAGATCGTCGAGGTGCTCCTCCATGTGGGGCTGGGGACCTTCCGTCCCGTCAAGGAGGAGAACATCGAGGCGCACGAGATGCACAGCGAGTGGTACGAGGTGAGCGAGGCGGCGGCGCAGTCCATCAACCGCGCCAAGCGCGAGGGGCGGCGCGTCATCTGCGTGGGCACCACCTCCGTGCGCACCCTCGAGACGGTCGCCGACGAGAACGGCTTCGTGCACGCAGGTTCGGGCGAGACGAACATCTTCATCTACCCGCCCTACCGCTTCCGCTGTACCGACGCCCTCATCACCAACTTCCATCTCCCCGGGAGCACCCTCCTCATGCTCGTTTCCGCCTTCTGCTCCCGCGAGGAAGTCCTCCGCGTTTATGAGACGGCTGTGAGGGATGGGGGGTATCGGTTCTTTTCCTTCGGGGATGCGTGCCTCTTTTTATAAGCGTCGCATCTCTATGTCGGGCTGCGGCAACCCTCAGTCATTTACATCTTAGTAAACTCCTTCGGGTTTTCCTCGCCCTCCTCGATCTGCTCGCTTCTGAAAAGAGGCGATAAACTCACTGTAACCGTCGCATCTCTATGTCGGGCTGCGGCGACCCTCGGTCATTTACATCTTAGTAAACTCCTTCGGGGTTTCTTCGCCCTCCCCGAACTGCTCGCTTCTGAAAAGAGACGATAAACTCACTGTAACCGTCGCATCTCTATGTCGGGTTTGCGCGCTCCCCGGGAGGGGCGCAACGCTCCTACGGTTTGGGCGGCGGGGCGCGTCCATCGGTTGATCTCGTATGAAAGACACCTATTTTTCCTTTGAACTGCAAAAGACCGACCCCGAGACGGGGGCGCGGGCGGGCGTGTTCCATACGCCGCACGGCGATATCCTCACGCCCGTGTACATGCCCGTCGGCACACAGGCGACGGTGAAGGGGATGCTCCCCGACCGTCTCGCCTCCATCGGCACGCAGATCGTGCTCTCCAACACCTATCATCTGCACATGCGCCCGGGAGACGAGCTCATCGCGCGGGCGGGCGGTCTGCACGCCTTCATGAATTGGCAGCGCCCCATCCTCACCGACAGCGGCGGGTTTCAGGTCTTTTCGCTGTCCTCCCTCAACAAGATCACCGACGAGGGCGTGGAGTTCTCCTCCCATGTGGACGGGAGCAGACACTTCTTCACGCCCGAGAAGGCGATGGAGATCCAGAACAACCTCGGCGCGGACATCGTGATGGCGTTCGACCAATGCTCGGAGTACGGCTACACCTACGAACAGGCACAGCGCGCGGCGGAGCGCACGGGCGCGTGGCTGGAGCGGTGCGCCAAGGCGAACCGCCGCCCCGATCAGGCGCTCTTCCCCATCGTGCAGGGGAACTTTTATCCCGATCTCCGCGCCCGCTCCGCAGAGCTCTGCCGCCCGTATGCGACGCGCGGCATCGCCATCGGCGGGCTGTCGGTGGGGGAGCCCAAGCCGCTCATGTACGAGATCTTGGACAAGCTCCGTCCCCTCCTCCCCGAGGATGTGCCGCGCTATCTCATGGGCGTCGGCTCGCCCGACTGCCTCGTCGAGGGGGTGCTCCGCGGCATAGACATGTTCGACTGCGTGCTCGCCACCCGCGTGGCGCGCAACGGCACGGCGCTCACCTCGCGGGGGAAGGTGGTGGTGCGGAACGGCGCCTACCGCGAGGACTTCTCTCCTCTCGATCCCGCTTGCAGCTGTTACACCTGCACCCACTACACGCGGGCGTATCTGCGCCATCTCGTCAACGTGGGCGAAATGACGGGCGCCATGCTGCTCTCCCTGCACAACATCGCCTACCTCCATACCCTCATGCGGGGACTGCGGGAGAGCATCCTCGGCGGTTACGTGAGGGACTTCGTGCGGGAGTTTTACCGCTTGCAGGGAGAGGAGACGACATGATTCGGCTCCGCTCGCGCGGAAATTACAGGAGATTTCGGAAAAACTTTCCAAAATCACTTGCAAAAATCACAGAAACTATGTATCATAGTGGAAAAGGAGATCGCGTATGCTTTGGTATTCATTGGGCGCCACGGAACCCAACCAGTGGTTGTTCCCCGTCGTCATCGTTGTGGTCGTATTGCTCTTCGTGGTATGGATCTTTTTCTCGGGGAGAAGGAACAAACAGCGGCAGAAGGAGTACGTCGAACAGCTCGAGGCGCTCCGCCCCGGTCATAAGGTAAAGACGGTGGGCGGCATCTGCGGCATCGTCGCCGAAGTGTGCGACGACAACACCGTCATCATCGAGACGGGCAGTGAGGCGACGGGTAAGTCCTTCATCAAGCTCGACAAGGAATTCATCGGTCAGACCGACGCGAAGGGTCCCACCCAGCTCGCCCGCGAGCAGGCGGAGGCGGCGCGCAAGGCGGAGAAGGAACAGCGCGCGGCGGAGAAGGCGAACGCTTCCAAGGAAGCAAAGCCCGCTGAGTCCGCCGCACCCGAAGCGCCCGCCGCACCCGTTGAACCCGCCGAGCCCGAAAAACCCGCCGAACAGCCCGCCGAGCCCGAAGCGCCCGCCGAAGAGCAAAAATAAAGTGACATAAAGAGCGCTTCCTCCGCATACCGTGAAAAAAAGGGATGCGGAGGTTTTTTATGCGGGAAGCCCATTGGCGCGCGGTGCGGCAGGTCGCGCTCGCCGCGGTCGCGGCGACGGCGTTCTATCTGTTCGCCGCGGCGCTGTTTGCGGTCATCATCAAGGCGTACGCGCCCGCGGAGGGCGTGATCGCGGCGGGGAATTGGGGGTTGAAGTGCGTGGGGGCGTTCGTCTCCTCCCTCATCTTCGTGCGCGCGGAGCGCGCGCTCTTCAAGGGGATGGCGGCGGGGATAAGCGCGTGTCTGCTCTCCCTCCTCCTCTTTGCGGCGATCGGAGGCTTCCATCTCACCCCGCTCTTCGCGGCGGAGCTCGCCGTCATGGCGCTGTGCGGGGGCGGCGGGGCGCTTCTCGGCGTGAAATTGCGCAAAGAGGAATGAAAACGCTTGCCAAACGGCGCGGGGCGGTGTATAATGGAAAAAAATCACGAGAGGTGAGAGTATGATCAAGACGATCGCGAAGCCCGCGGAGAAGAAGGTAACGGGGTGCGGCGAGTGCAGGAGCACCTGCCAATCCGCCTGCAAGACGAGTTGCACGGTTGGGAACCAATCCTGTGAGCGCGTCACGAGAGAACAGAAGATCGACGAGAAATAAGCGAGGAGAATTTCACGCGGGGAGCGGCGCCGTGGCGTTGCTCCCTTGCTGTGCTTTTCCAAACGATGATTCACGTATTTTCCCATCACGATCAATATTACGTCTATGACGTGGGGAGCGGCGCCCTGCACGCGTGCGACGAGCGCACGGCGCGCTATCTGCGCGGCGAGGCGGTCGAGCTCGGAGAGGAGGACCTCCGCGCGCTCGGCGACCTCAAAGCGGCGGGGCTGCTCTTCGCCCCCGAGACGGCGGTCCCTCCCCCCAAACCGCACGAAGTGAAGGCGCTATGTCTGCACATCTCGCACGACTGCAACCTCCGTTGCCGCTACTGCTTCGCCGACGAGGGCGCGTACAAGTCGGCGCGCGAGGTGATGCCCTTTGAGACCGCCAAGGCGGCGATCGACTTCCTCATGCGGGAGAGCGGCTCGCGCAAGGTGCTCGAAGTGGACTTCTTCGGCGGGGAACCGCTCATGAACCTCGGCGTCCTGAAACAGACGGTGGCATACGCGAAGGAGGAGGCGGCGCGGCGGGGCAAGCGCATCCTCTTCACCACGACCACCAACGGACTGCTCCTCGACGACGAGACCATCGAATTTTTCAACGCCGAGATGGAGAACGTCGTCCTCTCCCTCGACGGGCGTCCCGAGGTGCACGACGCGGTCCGCCGCACCGTGAACGGGAAGGGGAGCTACGCCCTCGTCGCCCGCAACATCAAGAAGTTCGTGCGCGCGCGCGGGGACAAGCACTACTATGTCCGCGGCACGTTCACGGCGAACAACCTCGACTTTTCGAAGGACGTGCTCTTCCTCGCCGACGAGGGGTTCGACAGCATCTCGCTCGAGCCCGTCGTCACCGACATCGAAGGTCTCGCCATCCGCGAGGAGGACCTGCCCGCCATCGAGGCGGAGTATGACAGGCTGTGCGACGCCTATGTGGAGCGGGAGAAGGAGGGGAAGGGCTTTCTCTTCTTCCATTTCCGTATCGACCTCGAGGGAGGTCCCTGTCTGCAAAAGCGGGTCTCCGCGTGCGGGGCGGGAAACGAGTACTTCTCGGTGGTGCCGAACGGGGACATCTATCCCTGCCACCAATTCGCCTCCGACCCCGAGATGCGCATGGGCAACGTGTTCGATGGCAAGGTGGACGAGACGATCCGCGGCAGGTTCGCCTCCAACAGCCTCTTCACGCGGGAGGGCTGCGGCGACTGTTTCGCCAAATTCATCTGCTCGGGCGGGTGCAGCGCCAACAACTATCATGCCTCGGGAGATATGAACAAGCCCTATCCGATCACCTGCGCCATGATGAAAAAGCGGACGGAATGCGCCATGCACGTGCTTGCGGAGCGTAAATCCCGCGAAAAATAAGAGAAAATCAAGAAAAATTAAGAGAAGCGCCGCGTTTCGGCTTGACGGAGCGCGCCGATTCAGATATAATGATAAGAGTGAGTTTTTCCGATCGGAATGCGCTTGAATCCGCGTATCCCGCTCGCGATACAGGAGGAGGCAATGGGCAAGAAGAAATCAGCGGTGTTTCTGGTGTTGATTTCCATTGTGATCGCCGCGCTGTGCTTTGTCTGCACGGTGTCGTTCCACTACGGAACGGATAATATGAACACCTTTAATTCCGTGATCAGCATGATCGGAAAGGACGCCGAGCTCGGCGCGACGCTTCCCGACGGGCAGAACTACCTCGGCGGAAGTTACGCCGCCGTGTACTATCCCGAGGGCGTGCTCTCCGCACGGGAGTATGAGGAGGATCTCGCCGCGCTCGACGGCGCGGAGCGCGACGCGTATGCGGAGCGCTATGTCCGCTATCCCGACGCGAACGGCGCCGTCTACCTCGAAAAGGAGACGGTCTGCGGCGAGGACGGCGCGCCCACCGAGGCGTTCAGGACAAGTTTCGCCGCCACGACGGAAGTGGTGCGGGACCGTCTCTCCCGTCTCTCGGAGAACGTCCGCCTCGACGTGAAGGACGGCTTCACCCTCCGCGTGGAGCTCCCCGCCGAGATGGGACAGCAGACGACGGTATTCAACTACTTCGCCTATATGGGCGAGCTCAGCGTGAAGTACGGGACAAGCGAGGACAGCGCAACGGCGTTCTCGTTCCGCCACGATGAGACCATCAAAGACTATGTGAAGGGCGCGCACGCCGCGACGGCGGCGGGCGGTACGTCCTATGTGCAGATCGACTTCACCAAGAAGGGCAGGGAGGCGGTCAGAAGCTGGACCGCGGACGCGGCGGAGAGCTCCGCCACCATGTACTTCCTCGTGGGAGACGCGCACGTCATCGAGATGGGGGTGAACGCCGCCATCGACGAGGGCTCGCTGTACATCAACAACACGAGCAATCCGTTCAGCGCCGCCGCGGCGGCGGCGATCGCCGCCACCATCGACACGGCGCTCGACTACGGCGACACGGGCATCGCCTTGACGGTGGGGGACGCGGTTCGCCTCGACGCCGCCTTCGGCGATCTGGCGCTCACCCTCCTCTATGTCGCCTTCGGCGTCTGCTTCGCGGGGATGATGATCTTCTTCTTCGTCCGCTACGGGCTGCTCGGATTCGCCCATCTCTATACCTATCTGCTCTATCTCTTCGCCCTCATCCTGTGCATCTGGGCGATCCCGATGCTCTATCTCTCCGTCTCCACCTTCCTTGCGGTGCTCTTCGGCTCACTGCTTCTCTCCGTCGCCGACGCGATGGCGTACGAGAGCGCGCGGAGGGACTACGACCTCGGCAAGACGATGGTCTCCTCGGTGAAGGCGGGCTATAAGCGGTGCTTCCTGCCCGTGCTCGATACGCACATCGTGCTGGCGCTCTTCGGCGTGCTCCTGTTCGCCGTGTCGCTCACCACGCTGTCGGTGTTCGCGCTCACGTTCACCCTCGCGGTGGCGTTCTCGGGGCTGTGCTCGCTCGCGGTCAACCGCTTCATGTGGGCGGTGCTCATGTCGCTGAGCCGCAACAAGGGCGCCTTCTGCAAATTCAAGGGCAAGGAGGATGACGACGATGAGTGATCTCAAGAAAAAACTCTTTATCGTGTTCGTCGCGCTCTCCGCGGCGATCGTCATCGCGGGAATCGTGCTGTACTGTCTGCTCGGGTTCAACCGCAGCGCCGAGCGTCCCGAGAGCTACACGGTGGAGGTCTCGTACGACGTGATCGTCGATCTCGCCGACGGAGGCGCCGCGATCGAGAAGGCATGCGAGGACAGCTTCGCCGCGCAGGGACTGAAATATCTCTCCAAGACGAAGTCGCCCATGCTCGACGAGGACTCCCTCGTGGAGAATTCCGACCATCTTCTCACCTACACCTTTGCGTCCGCCCCGCGCGAGAAGCTCGCCGCCGCGGCAGACGCCGTGCGCGCCGCGATCGCCTCTTCAGGGAGCGCCGAAAATGCGGCGTATGACGGGACGAACGTCTCGGTGTCCGTCCATTCGCTCGCGCAGGAGCGCTTCTATGACGCCGCCTGGCGCGGCGCGGTGGCGCTCGCGACGGGCGCGGTGGCGGCGCTCATCTATCTCGGCATCCGCTACGGGCTGAGCGCGGCGGCCGCGGGCTGTGCGCTCACCTTGGACAGCGTGTTCTGCACGCTCGGGCTGTATGCGATCGCGCGCATCCCCGTCTATGCCTATGCGCCCCTCGTCGCGGCGTCCGTTGCGGCGATGGCGTCGGCACTCCTTTGGATGCTCGTCTGCATCAAGTACCGCGCATGCTTCAAGTCGCCCGAATACGCGGGGCTTCCCGTTTTGGACGTGACCGCCCGCGCCGAGCGCGAGGCGCTTCCGTGGGTACTCTCCGCGGGCGGCGCGCTCGCGGCGATCGTGGCGATCGTCGGGGCGGTGGCGGCGGACGGCGTCATGCTCTTCGTCCTGCCCCTTCTCATCCCCGTCGCGGTGAGCGTCGCGGGCACCCTCTTCTTCGCGCCCTTCGTGTACGCTCCCGTGAAGAAGGCGCTCGCACGGCGTGCCCGCAAGAAGGGCGGGTACGTCGGCAAAAAGAAGGCGGAGAACAAGGAATAGACCGTCCGAGACAATTTTGCAACAGACGGCGGGAGCGCATTCCCGCCGTTTTCGATATCGAGGAGAGGCATGAGAAAGCTCGTTCGCGAATTTGAATTTACGGCGGAGGAGCGCGCGGAGGTGCGCGCCCTCGCGGCGGCGCTGTCGCTCACCGAGACGACGGCGGGCATTCTCTATGCGCGCGGGCTCACCACCGAGGAATCTATGCGCGCCTTTTTGGACCCCTCCGAGCGCAACTACCTCTCTCCCTTCCTCCTGACGGGGATGCGCGAGGCGACCGAACTCATCCGCAAGGCGCGCGAAGAGTCGTGGCGGGTGGCGGTGTTCGGCGACTACGACGCCGACGGCATCGGCGCCTGCGCCGTGCTCTCCCGCGCCCTGCGCGCCTACGGCATCGAGCCCTACCTCTTCGTGCCCGAGCGCACCGACGGGTACGGCATGAGCATCGCCGCCATCGACCGCATCTTCGACGAATTTCTGCCCGACCTCGTCATCACGGTGGACTGCGGCGTCTCCAACCGCCGCGAAGTGGAATACATCAAGGAGCAGGGGAGCTACTGCATCGTCACCGACCACCATGAGCTGCCCGACGTTCTGCCCGACTGCATCGTCGTCAATCCCAAGCGGAAGGGCGACTACCCGTACGACAATCTGTGCGGCGCGGGCGTGGCGTTCAAGCTGGCACAGGCGCTCATCGGCGAACGGGCGAACGAGCTCGCCGATTTCGCGGCGCTCTCCACCGTGGCGGACAGCGTTCCCCTCCTCGGGGAGAACCGCGATATCGTCGCGGAGGGGTTGAAACGCATCCGCTCCGCCCCCCGTCCCGCCTTCTCGGCGCTCCTCGGCAAGAACAGCGAGATCACCTCGCAGACGCTCGCCTTCACCATTGCGCCCCGCATCAACGCCGCGGGGAGGATGGGGGACGCCGCGGCGGCCCTGCGCCTCTTCACGAGCGAGGACGAGGAGGAGATCGCCGCGCTCGCCGAACGGCTCAACGCGTACAACGCCGAGCGGCAGAAGTACTGCGACGAGCTGTACGCGCAGGCGACGCGCAAGCTCAACGAGGAGGGCGCCTACGGCAACGTGATCATGCTCGCGGAGGAACATTGGAACGCGGGCTTTGTGGGCATCGTGGCGGCGCGCCTCGTGGAGGAATACTGCCGCCCCGCCCTGCTCTTCGTGAAGCGGGGGGAGATGCTGAAGGGGAGCGCCCGCTCCATCGAACGCGTGAACATCTTCGACGCGCTCAAAAACTGTTCAGGATATATCCGCGAATTCGGCGGGCACGCACAGGCGGCGGGGGTGAACGTCGCGGCGGACCAATTCGAGGCGCTCAAAGCGGCGCTCGACGCCTACATCGGGGCGACGTACGAGCGGGAGGACTTCCTCCCCGTCGTCGCCGTCGCGGGGGAGGCGAAGGAGGACCTCTACACCGTCGCGCGCGAGCTCACCCTGCTGGAACCGTGCGGCGTGGGCAACCGCCGCCCGCTCTTCACCCTGCGCGCGGGCAAGCTGGACGCCGTCCCCCTCAAACCGCAGTCGCCCCATCTCGCCCTCTCGGCGGGGGGGATGGACTTCGTCTACTTCAACGGGGCGAAGGACAGGGAACTGCTCGCGAGCGAGCTGGAAAAGGAGCTCGTGTTCGAATACAACGTGTCGCACTTCCGCGGCAAGGAATATGTGAAGGGCTTCGTGCGCTGTGTGGTGTGCCGCGGAGAGATCGGACCCGCGCTCGACTGCGACGGCTTCGCCCGCGCCCTCGCGGCGAAATCTCCCGCGGGGGAGGAGATGGAGGACGCCGCGCTCGACGCCTTCCTCGCCGAACGGCGCGCCGCCTGTGCGTACGGGCTGTGTGTCGTCGCCTATGACAGGACCTCGTTCGCCCGCTATCCCGCCCTCGCGGGAATGGAGACGGACGCCTTCCGCCTCTCCTCGGGGAGCTTTGCCAACGTGGCGCTCTTCGCCCCCTCGCCCGACTGCGACCTTGCGGGATTCCGCGAGGTGGTGCTCCTCGACGGGCGCGCGCCCGCGCGCACGGGCAAGGCGAGAATCGTGAAGGCGAAGCCCCGTCCCCCCGCGGCGATCGGGCGGCTCGACTGTTCCCGCGAGGCGCTTCTTGCCCTCTTCTCCGCCCTGCGCGCCTTAGAGGGCGAGGCGGCGGAGGACATCGTTGCGGCGGCGCGCCTCCTGTCGGGTCCGCCCGAACAGGCGGTGTTTGCGCTCTCGGTGTTCTCCGAGCTCGGGCTCTTCCGCTTGGAAGAGGGCAGGGTCCGCGTGACGCGCGGCAAGCGCACCGACCTCATGTGTTCCCATATCTATCGCGACATCCTCGCATGGAAGGAGGGCTGAGCATGGACGCCATTCTCATGAAGATATACGAATACTATATCGGGCAGGACCGCGACATGCTCCTCCGCGCCTACGATTTCGCCAAGGACGCCCACCGCAACCAGAAGCGGGCGTCGGGCGAGCCGTACTTCATCCACCCCTGCGCCGTCGCCGAGATTCTGGTGGAGCTTGGGCTGGACGCGGAGACCATCGTGGCGGCGCTCCTCCACGACGTCATCGAGGACACCTCCGCGACGGAGGAGGACGTGCGCCGCGAATTCGGGGAGAACGTTCTCACCCTCGTCTCGGGCGTCACCAAGCTGGACCGCTTCGTCTTTAAGTCGCAGGAAGAGGAGGAGGCGGAGAACTTCCGCAAGATCTTCATCGCGATGGCGAAGGACATCCGCGTCATCATCATCAAGCTCGCCGACCGACTGCACAACATGCGCTCTTTGAACTATCTGTCGCCCGAACGGCAGCAGAAGATGGCGAAGGAGACGCTCGACATCTACGCCCCCATCGCGGGGCGGCTCGGCATCAGCCAGATCAAGTGCGAGCTCGAGGACCTTTGCCTCAAATATCTCGACCCCGCCGCCTTCGAATACCTCGTGGAGAACATCCACCAGAAGCTCGAAGAGCGCAACCGCTTCGTGGACTTCGTGGTGGAGGAGCTCAACAGCATCCTCACCGAGAGCAACATCCGCGGCGAGGTGTTCGGGCGTCCCAAGCACTTCTACTCCATCTACAAGAAGATGAAGGACAAGGACAAGACGCTCGACCAGATCTACGACCTCACGGCGGTGCGCGTCATCGTGGGGACGGTGGACGAATGCTATGAGGTGCTCGGCAAGATCCACAAGCGGTGGAAGCCCGTGCCGGGGCGCATCAAGGACTACATCGCCACCCCCAAGCCCAACATGTACCAATCTCTCCATACCACCGTGCTCACCAACTTCGGGCAGCCCTTCGAGATCCAGATCCGCACCGAGGAGATGCACCGCACGGCGGAATACGGTATCGCGGCGCATTGGAAGTACAAGGAGAACCGCACCGAGGAGACCTCGCTCGACGCGCGCATGGCGTGGATCCGCGAGATCATGGAATTGCAGGGCGGCTTCCGCGATTCCAAGGAATTCATGGACACGGTGAAGGAGGAGCTGTACAGCGACGAACTGCTCGTGTTCACGCCGCACAGCAAGGTGATCTCGCTCCCTGTGGGCGCCACGCCCGTGGACTTCGCCTATGCCATCCACTCCGAGGTGGGCAACCACTGCACGGGCGCCAAGGTGAACGGAAAGATCGTCCCCCTCAATTCGCCGCTCGAACTCGGCGACGTGGTGGAGATCATCACCTCGCCCGGGAGCAAGGGTCCCTCCCGCGATTGGCTCAAATTCATCAAATCGCCCTCCGCGCGCGCCAAGATCAAGTCCTTCTACAAGAAGGAGACCAAGGAGGAGAACATCCGCGTCGGGCGCGCCCAGCTCGAGGAAGCCGCCAAGAAGAAGGGGTATCTGCTCTCCGACATCCTCACCGACGAGAGCTTCAAGAAGATCTCGGAGAAGCTCTCCTTCGATACGCAGGAGGAGATGTTTGCCGCCATCGGCTATGGCGCCGTCTCCGTCAACCAGGTGTTCTTCAAGCTGGTGGACTACTTCCGCAAGGACGCGCCGCAACCCCTCGAAGTGCGCCCCTTCAAGGAGAAGAATCTGAAGGGTACGGTCACCGTAAGGGGGATGACGGGGCTCCTCGTCTCCTTCGCGGGGTGCTGTTCGCCCGTCCCCGGCGACGACATCGTGGGCTTCATCACGCGGGGGAGGGGGGTGGTCGTGCACCGCGCCGACTGTCCCAACATGAAGAACGTGGAGCCCGAGCGGTTACAGCCCGCCGAATGGACGGTGAACGAGGGGGAGACGCGCTTCAAAGCCGCCATCGTCGTCTATGCCGAGGAACAGGGCGCGGCGCTCTCCGCGGTCTCCCAGAGCATCGCCGACATGAAGCTCTCCCTCACCTCCATCAACGGGCGGTACGACAAGAACAACTACGCCATCGTGGAAGTCACGGTGAGCCTTCCCAGCCGGCAGGCGATCGAGGTGCTCATCGAAAAGATCAAGGCGCACCCGAAGATCACCGACGTGCACCGCATGAGCAATTGATATGACCGTCTATCCCATAGCCCCGCGCGGCTTTGCCGCCAATTGCTATCTTCTGACCGCCGACGGCGTGAATGCCGTCGCGATCGACCCCGCCCAACCGCACGTCCTTAGGGCGGCGGAGCGGCTCGGACTGAGCGTGCGCTACGCCCTTCTGACGCACGGGCATTTCGACCATGTGGGCGGCTGTGCCGCCCTGCAAGCGCGCGGCGCGAAGGTGGGCTGTCTCGCGGGGGAACAGGCAAACGTCGCCGCGGCGGATCTCGCCGCGGCGTTCGGCGTCTCGGTGCCGCCCTTCACGGTGGATTTCACCTTCTCGGACGGCGAAACGCTCTCCCTCTCGGGCGTCACGCTCCGCGCGATCGCCACGCCGGGGCACACGTCGGGCAGCTGCTGTTTCCTCGGAGACGGCGTGCTCTTCTCGGGCGACACCCTCTTCGCGGGCGACGTGGGTCGCACCGACCTGCCCACGGGGAGCGCCCGCGCGCTCGCCCAAAGCCTCTCTGTGCTCTTCGCGTTGGACGACTGCACTGTCTATCCCGGGCACGGCGGACCGACTTCGCTCGCCGCCGAGAAGGCGCGCATGGGAGGGAAGCGATGACGGCGCCCGCATGGCTCCTCCCCGAGCTCATGGACGTGGTGCGCCTCTTCGAGGGAGCGGAGGCGCTCTCCATATCCCTCGTGCAGGAGGGGGAGATGAACCGCTTCGAGGTGGACGGCGAGAGCTATGTCTTTGCCCATGCCGTCGTTGCCGCGGACGAGACGGAGCGGAAGAGCCTTATAAAGCGCGACGCCAAGCTCGACCTCTACCGCATCCTCAGCGAACGGACGGGAAAGACGCTCCCGTGGGGCTCGTTGACGGGCATCCGTCCCACCCGCCTCGCCTACCGCGAGCTGGAACGGGGGCGCCCCTTCGAGCCGCTCTTCGAAAGGCTGATGGTGTCGCCCGCGAACATCCGCCTCGTCGGGCAGGTCCTCGAGGGACAGCGGGGGGTGTACGAGGCGAGGGAGGGAAATTGCGACCTCTTCGTCTCCCTGCCCTTCTGCCCGACCAAGTGCGACTACTGCTCGTTCATCACCGCCCCGATCGGGCGGACCCGCCAATATCTTCCCGCCTATCTCGCGGCGCTCGAGCGGGAGCTCTTCGCGGCGGAGGGGTACCTCGGCAACCTCCGCTCCGTCTACATCGGCGGCGGCACGCCCTTCGCCCTCGAAGCGGAGGAGCTCGAACGGGTGCTCCGCGCCGTCGCGCCCCTCCTCCCGCAAGGATGCGAATACACGGTGGAGGCGGGGCGTCCCGATACCTTCACCGAGCAAAAACTCGAACTGTGCAAGCGATACGGCGTCACGCGCATCTGCATCAACGCGCAGAGCTTTTCCGACGACACCCTCCGCGCCATCGGCAGAAAGCACACGGCGGAGGAGGTCGTCCGCGCCTTCCGCATGGCGGAGCCGTTCGGCTTCGACGTCAACTGCGACCTCATCGCGGGACTTGCGGAGGAGACGCCCGAGGCGTTCGCGAGGAGCGTGGACGAGGCGGTCGCGCTCTCGCCCGCCAACCTCACTGTGCACACCCTGTGTCTGAAAAAGGGGGCGAAGCTCAAAGAGGAGACGGCGCGCCTTGCGGACGGGTCCCTCGCCGAGATGATCGCCTATTCGCGGGAGGCGCTCCCTTCGGCGGGGTATGCTCCCTATTACCTCTACCGCCAAAAGTACATGGCGGGCGCGCACGAGAACGTGGGCTGGACCAAGCCGCACAAGGCGTGCGTCTACAATGTGGACGTGATGGAGGAGACCGCGAACAACCTCGCCGTCGGCGCGAACGCCGTCTCCAAGCGGGTGATCCTCTCCGAGGGGCGCATCGAACGGTACGGAAGCCCCAAAGATATCCCCACCTATCTCCAAAAAATCGATACCATCCTCCAAGAAAAACAAAAACTGTTCGGCTAAAAGTGGCGCTTGCCTCCCTTGACGGGAGGCGTTTTTATTCGTCCTTCAAATTCAGAATGTAGTCGGCGGAGAGGTCGAGCTCCTTGCAGATCCGCGCAAACGTGTCAAGCTTGGGCAGCTTCTTCGTCGTCATGTACTGCGTGACCATCTCGGGTGAGATTCCCACCCGCCGCGCGATCTCCACCGTCGTCAGCCCGCTCGCCTTGATCTCCTCCCGCAAACGCTCCTTTATCATCTCGATCATCTATGGTTCCTCCTTTGGATGAAAAATATAACTAACAGTTAGTTTTTACTTGACTTCTAACCAACAGTTAGCTATAATGGGAGATGATAAAAAAGGAGGAAAAAA